>JANXXG010000214.1 GCA_025350745.1 Chloroflexota bacterium
CAGCGCGGTCACGGTCGCGGCCGCGCCCGGCGCGACGTCGTTCGGCAGCGGATTGCGCAGGCCATCCCACACGACCATGTTCCCGCCCAGATCGGACCAGTGGTACGACAGATCGACCGGGTTCGGGCCCGTGGCGGGCCACGCCGCGACGCCGGTGTTCGTGACCGGCACGGTCACCGTGTACGTGGTGGCGTTCAGGAACAGCGGCGGCAGCGACGGCGCCGCGAACGCGGCGTTGAACGCCGGCGTCGCCTGGAAGCCGAAGGGCTGGCTCGCGTTGAGCCACGCGATGCCCTCCTTGACCAGCGCGATCTGCAGGATGTACGTGCCGGGCTGCGGCGGGGTCGCGATCGTCGCGGTGACCTGACGGCTCGCGTTCGGCGCGACGTCCGCGCCGAGCGGCGTGCGCGCGCCGTCCCACACGACCGCACGGCCGGCAAGATCGGTCCAGTGGTAGCTCAGGTTCACCGGGTTCGGGCCCGTGGCGTTCCAGAGGTCGGTGCCCGCGTTCGAGACGGTGACCGGCACCTGGATCGGGGCGCCGGCCGGTGCCGATGCCGGCGGCTGGACCTGATAGATCGCGAGCAGCGTCGCACCGGCGGCAGCCAATGGAGAGAAGAGCATCGAGAGGACCGAGATCGCGAGGACGAGGGCGGCGCTGCGACGGCTCAATTGCATTCGTTTTTCACGGTACCAGCGTGATCGGTCGTGCGGTACCCATTCCGAACCAGCGGAGCCCTTCCGCTACGAGATCGACGACGAGCATCGCGGCTCCGGGTGGCGGGGTGGCGAGCGGCAGGTTGACCGTTACCGACCCTCCCGGCGCGAGCGGCTGACCGAGCGATCCGCGCGGCCCGTCCCACACGAGCACGCGGCCATCCGCGGCAAGCCAGTGGGCGGAGAGATCGATGGGCGAGGCACCGGTCGTCGACCACGTCGCAATGGAGGTGTTCGTGACCGTGACCGAGATCGAGGGCGCGGCGATCGAGACCTGCGACGCAGTGATCTGGAAGGACGCGCGGTAGTCCTCGATGTCCTGCAGGCCCACGACCGCCGGCGTCACGCCGTACGACGACAGCCAGGCGACGCCTTCACGGACGAGGTCCACCCGGACGAGGTACGTGCCGGGCCGCGCGGGCGCGTTCACGATGACGCTCGTCGCGACGCTCTGGCCCGGTGCGACATCGTTCGGCAGCACCGAGCGCTCGCCGTCCCACGACACCATCGCGCCCGTCGCGTCGACGATGTGCGCGGCGACGTGGATCGGATTCGGACCGCCCGCGGTCCAGGTCGTGAGGCCGTCGTTCCGCAGCGTCACCGGAACGACCGCGCGCCCGCCGGGCAGCTGCGGGGCGAGCGCCCCGATGGTGTACGACGCCCCATAGCCGTTGGTCACGCTGACCGCGAAGTCGCGCGTGACGATGCCCTGGCCCGAGAACCAGGTGATCCCTTCTTGGACGAGGTCGAGCCGGAGGATGTACGACCCCACCGTCGGTGGCGAGGTCACCGGCAGCGCGATGACCGCGGACTGGCCGGGCTTGATGTCGGTCGGCAACAGCGCGCGCTCGCCATCCCAGGTCACGAGGGAGCCCGCGGCGCCGAGCCAGTGATACGACAGATGCACGGGGCTCGCGCCCCCGGCCGGCCACGTGGTATCTCCGGTGTTGACAACGGTCACCGGGAACACGTTCGCCCCAAGGCCGAGCGTCGACTGCGTCCCCGGCGTCGGCGCGTACGTCGCGCCGAGCCCGCTCGTGATGATGATGATCGCAGAGGGGCTCTGGACGGTGCCGGTCGTCGAGAACCAGGTGCTGCCCAGCGGGAACACCGTGTCGCGGATGAGATCGAGCTTGAGCACGTAGGCGCCGGTCGCGAGGCTGGGCGCGCGGACGGTCGCGCTCACCGTGATCGTGCCGCCCACCGGTACGTCGGCAGGCAGCGCGATCCGGGTGCCGTCGTCGTACGCGACGGTCTTGCCGCCCAGATCCTCCCAGTGATAGCCGAGCCGGACGGTGTCCGAGCCGGTGGTGCGCCAGACGAAGGTCGAGGTGTTGAGGAGCCGCACGGGGGCGGTCAGGCCGGACACGACGGATCCGCGAGCGGGGAGCGAGCCCAGGTCATAGGTCGCGCCATAGCCGACCGCGACGGGCACGGCGGCGACGAAGGTGAGCGCGCGCAGGGCGTTCACCCGTCCGGCACCGAACGTCGCGTCGGACCCGGACGCGCCGAGATCGTCAGCGGTGGCCCGAAGCCGGTCCCCGAGCTGCTGGACCGTCAGCGTCGGATCCTTGCTCAGCATGAGCGCGGCGACGCCGGCCACGAACGGCGAGGCCTGCGAGGTGCCGCTGAAGAGCGCGTAGGACTGGAGGCTCGGATCGCTCTTTGACAGCGTGGTCGGGTAGGTCGGGACGGTGCTGTAGACCCGCACGCCGGGCGCGGCGATCGCGACGTAGCTGTCGATGTTGCTGAACGACGCGTGCTGATCGTTGGAGTCCGTGGCCGCGACGGCGAAGGCCTCCGGGTACGCGCCCGGATATTGCGGCTCGTTCAACGTCGAGCAACGCGCGGATGAGACCCCGCAGTTGCCGGCCGCGGCGACGACGAACGCGCCGTGCGATACCGCGTAGTGCACCGCGCTCGCGAGCGTGCCCTGCCCAGAGCTCGAGCCCAGGGAGACGTTGATGATCCGCGCGCCGTGGTCCACCGCCCATGTGATGCCCAGCGCGACGTCGGACATGAGACCGGACCCCATGCAATCGAGCGCCTTGATCGGCAGGATCTTCACGCCGAACGCGACGCCGGCGATGCCGATGCCGTTGTTGCCGTTCGCGGCGATGAGGCCCGCGACGTGCGTGCCGTGCGCGTTGTCGTCGCGCGTCGATCCGGGCGAGACCGGCGCGCAGGTCGGATCCGGAGCGGTGAGGAACGACGTGCCGGGCAGGGTGACCCCCGCGAGGTCCGGGTGCGCCGGATCGATGCCGGTGTCGACGACGGCGACGATCACCCCCGCCGACCCGCGAGCGACGTCCCAGGCCTGATCGACG
>JANXXG010000257.1 GCA_025350745.1 Chloroflexota bacterium
CGGCATCCACGCCACGGTCCGCGCGACCCGCGACGCGCCCGACGACACCCTGCTCGCGCTCATGCGCGAGCGGCTCGCCCGTGCGGTCTCGCTCGGTACGACGACGCTGGAGATCAAGAGCGGGTACGGGCTCGAGCCCGACGAAGAGCTGCGGCAGCTGCGCCTGATCGCTCGCATCCGGACCGAATCCGCGATCGACATCGCCGTGACGTATCTGGCCGCCCACGCGCTCCCGCACGGGATCGACAAGCGCGCGTTCCTGAAGGCGGCCGAGGCCATGGCCGCGACGATCGCGGCGGAGCACCTTGCCGAAGCCATCGACGCGTTCGTGGAGCGAGGCGTGTTCGAGCCGGACGAGGTGCGCCCGCTGTTGAAGGCCGGCCAGCACGCAGGGCTCGCGGTGACGGTGCACGCCGATCAGCTCCACGATGTCAACGGCGCGGCATTCGCGGCGCGCCTGTCCGCGCGATCCGCCGATCACCTCGCCAACGTGTCGGCCGACGGGATGCGCGTGCTCGCGCGCCTCGGCCACACGGTCGCGGTGCTGCTGCCGGGAAGCGCGTTCTTCGTCGGCTACGCGCCGCCGGATGCGCGGCGGTTCCTCGCCGCCCGGGTACCGGTGGCCATCGCCACCGACCACAATCCCGGCACATCGCCGCTCGAGGGGATGCCGACGGCGATCGCCCTCGCGGTGACCCTGTCGCACCTGACCCCACATGAGGCGATCGTGGCCGCCACGATCAACGCCGCCCATGCGCTCGGTCGCGGCTCGGTGACGGGCGCGCTCGTTGCCGGCCGGCGCGCCGACCTCGTCGTGCTCGAGACCGATGATGAGCTGGACCTCTGCTACCGGCTCGGGGCACCATTGATCCGCGAGGTCTACGCCCGGGGGAGGCAGGTCGCGTGAAGATGCCGGAGACCCGTTACACGAAGAGCGGCGAGGTCAACATCGCGTACCAGATCGCCGGCGATGGACCGATCGACGTCATCTTCGTACCGGGTTGGATCAGTAACGTCGAGCTCGGTTGGGAAGATCCGGCCATCGCCCGCTTCTATGAGCGTCTGGCCTCGTTCTCGCGGCTGATCCTCTTCGACAAGCGCGGCACCGGTCTGTCGGACCGCGTGTCCGATGAGCACCCACCGACGCTCGAGGAGCGCACCGACGACATCCGCGCGGTCCTAGACGCTGCGGGTTCGCCGCGCGCGGCGATCTTTGGTGTCTCGGAGGGGGGCAACATGTCCGTCGTCTTCGCGGCAACGTATCCATCGCGAACGGCGGCGCTGATCACGCACGGTATCTTCGCAAAGCGCATCTGGTCCGCGGACTACCCGTGGGCGCCGATGCCGGCCGAGCGCCAAGCCTGGCTCCACGGTCTCGCGACGCGCTGGGGTAGCGACGCGGACCTCGAGATCATCGCGCCGAGCGTCGCGCGCGACGAGCTGATCAGCGCCGCCTTCGCGCGACGATCGCGCCTCAGCGTGAGCCCGAGCGCGGCCGTTGCCCTCGGGCGAATGAACACGGACATGGACATCCGCGCGGTCCTGCCGGTATTGCGCGTGCCCACGCTCATGTTCCACGCGGTCGACGATCGTGACTCGAACATCGAAGAAGCGCGCTGGATCGCCGCGCGGATCCCAGACGCGCGGCTGATCGAGCTGCCAGGCGGGGATCACATCCCGTTCTACGCGAATCAGGATGCCGTGATCGAGGGCGTGCAGGTATTCCTCACCGGTGCTCGGCCCACGCCCGAAGCCGACCGGTTCCTCGCGACCGTCCTGTTCACGGACATCGTGAACGGCACATCGCGGGCAGCCGAGCTTGGCGACCACCGGTGGGGCGAGCTGATCGAACGGCATCACTTACTCGTCCGCACGCAGCTCGGCCGGTTCCGTGGCGTCGAGGTAGACACGGCAGGCGACGGTTTCTTCGCGACGTTCGACGGTCCCGCGCGCGCCGTTCGGTGCGCGATCGAGATCCGGGATGCCGTCCGAGGGCTCGGCATCGAGATCCGCGCCGGGGTCCACACCGGCGAGTGCGAGGTCATCGCGGGAAAGACCGGCGGGATCGCGGTGATCATCGGATCGCGTGTGCGCGAGCAGGCCGCACCTGGCGAGGTGCTTGCAACGAGCACGGTGAAGGACCTCGTGGCCGGCTCGGGGCTGCGGTTCGAGCCGCGCGGGTCGCGGCGGTTGAAAGGAGTGCCGGACGAATGGCAGATCTTCAGCGCGGTGGGCTGAGCGAGCGGATCAAGTGGTGGCTTGGCGGTCTCGTTGGCGGCACGCTCGTCGGTGGGCTCTTGGCATCGCTCGGCGGCGTCGTGCTCGGGCTCGTGTTCGTGCTCCCGTTCGCGGCCGCCCGCGGTCGCGCGGGCGCGACGATCGCGGGCGCGCTCGCGGGCTCCGGGCTGGCTGCCATCGTCCTCCACGGGATCAGCTCCGACGTCCAGACGATCACCGCGGCGATCACGCTCGCAGCGGGACTGTTCCTCACCGGGATCGCGCTGACCAAGAGGTAGTCTTATCGCGGCGTGCACTACCGATAACAGGGAGGCGCGACCGCGTGGCCACCGAACGCATCGCCATCTATCCGGGATCGTTCGATCCCCCGACGAACGGGCATCTGGACATCGTCCAGCGGGCCTCGCGCCTGTTCGACCGCGTGGTCATCGGTGTCGGCCGGAACCTCTCCAAGAAAACGGTCTTCACCGCGGACGAGCGCGTGGCGCTCATGCAGGATGCCTGCGCGAAGCTGAAGAACGTAGAGGTCGTCACCTTCGACAGCCTTCAGGTGGAGTTCGCCCGGAAGGTCGGCGCGACCTTCATCATCCGCGGGATCCGCGCTCTCTCCGACTTCGAGTTCGAGTTCGAGATGGCCAACATGAACCGGCTGCTCGCCGAGGAGCTCGAGATGGTCTTCCTCATGACCGCCCCTGAGTACCTCTTCGTCTCGGCGTCGCGGGTGAAGGAGCTCGTCGCCTTCGGCGCTCCGGTGGACCGACTCGTGCCGGTGAACGTCGCGAAGGCCCTCGCCAAGAAGGCCAAGCCGGGCCTCCGGACCGGGGCGACCGAGCCGAAAGATTGAAGCGAACGAGGAGCGGCTTCGCCGCGACGAGCGAGTCCACCAGCCATGAGCGTGTCTCGCAGCGAAGCTGCGAGATCGAACAGGACTAGGGCGTATGCCGACGCTGCTCGCCGTCGACGCGGGGAATACGAATGTCGTCATCGGCGCATATCGGGATGCGACCCTGCTGGCGACGTGGCGGACCGCGACCGATCACGACCGGACCGAGGACGAGCTCGCGGTCACGCTCGACGCACTCCTGCATCAGGAGGGCCTGTCGCTCGCATCGATCGATGCCCTGGTCCTGGGCAGTGTGGTGCCGCCGCTCACGCGCTCGTTCACGCGGCTCGCGGACCGTTACCTCAAAGGCAGGGCCGTGGTCATCGGTCCAGGCGTGAAGACGGGCGTGCGGCTCCGCGTCGACAACCCCGCCGAGGTCGGCGCTGACCGCATCGCGAACACGCTCGCCGCGCATCGCCGCTATGGCGGTCCCGCGATCGTCGTCGACTTCGGTACGACGACGAACTTCGACGTCGTGAGCGCCGACGGAGATTTCCTCGGCGGCGCGTTCGCCCCCGGACTCGAGGTCTCCGCGGAATCGCTCTTCTCGCGCGCGTCTCGGCTCTTCGCCGTTGGCCTCACGCCACCCAAGGAGGCGATCGGCAAGAACACCGCGGACTGCCTGCGCAGCGGGATCATGTTCGGGTACGTCGGGCTCGTCGAAGGCTTGCTGGGACGGCTTCTCGCCGAGCTGCCGGGGAAGGCGACCGTCATCGCGACCGGGGGGCTTGCCGGCACCATCGCGCCGCTGACGAGCGCGATCGAGAAGGTCGATGACGATCTCACCCTGGAAGGTCTCCGGATGCTCTGGGAGCTGAACGCGGCATGAACGCCAGCGTGCTCAGCGGGAAGTTCGTGGTGCTCGGCGTGACCGGCTCGATCGCGGTGTACAAGGTCGTCGAGCTCGCCCGCCGGCTGACCCAAGCGGGCGCGACCGTGCAGGTGGTGATGACCCCGGGCGCGACGCAGTTCGTGCAGCCGCTCACCTTCCAGGCCCTCACGTACCGGCCCGTCGAGGTCGAGATGTTCGGGACCTTCGATGATCGGGCGGCCGGCCACGTCGCGATGGGGCAGCAGGCCGACGTCGTGGTCATCGCGCCCGCGACCGCGCACACCCTCGCCCGGCTGGCGAATGGCTTCGCCGACGATCTCATCGGCACGACCGTGCTCGCGTCGCACGCGCCGCTCATCATCGCTCCGGCGATGGAGACGCACATGTGGGCGAATCCCGCGACCCAGGAGAACGTTGAGACGCTCCGCGATCGCGGAGCGACCATCGTCGAGCCAGAGAGCGGCGAGCTCGCCTCGGGCCTGAGCGGTCAGGGCCGCCTCGCGTCGCTCGAGGCCATCGGTGCCGCGATCGAGGACGCGCTCGCGACATCGTCGGCCCTTGCCGGGAAGCGGATCGTCGTGACCGCGGGCCCGACGCTCGAGCCCATCGACCCGGTCCGCGTCATCTCGAACCGCTCGAGCGGCAAGATGGGCTACGCGATCGCGGCGGCAGCCCTGCGCGCCGGAGCGGACGTGCGTCTCATCAGCGGTCCCGTCGCATTGCGCCCGCCGGCCGGCGTTCGCGTCGTCCGGATCGAGACCGCCGCCGAGCTGCACGATGCCGTGCTCGCGGCGCTGCCGGGCGCGCACGCGGTGGTGATGGCCGCGGCCGTCGCCGACTACCGGCCCGCGGCGCCCGCGTACCAGAAGCTGAAGAAGCGGGAGCAGGGCGACGACGTGACGCTCACGCTCGTCCGGAACCCCGACGTGCTGCAGGCGATCGTGGCCAAGCGCGACCAGGGCACGCTCGTCGTGGGGTTCAAGGCCGAGACCGGTGACGCGGTCGCGGAGGCCTCGCGGATGCTGCGCGAGAAGGGTCTTGACCTCGTGGTCGCCAACGATGTGACCGCGAAGGGCTCCGAGTTCGGGAGTGACACCGACGAGGTGACGTTCGTGAGCGCCGACGGTGTCGAGGCGCTGCCGCTGCTCTCCAAGCGCGAGGTCGCGCGCCGGCTCGTAGCGAAGATAACGGAGCGGCTCGCGATCTAACTCCTACATTTCTCGGCGTGGCGATCAGCTGGTGCACCTTCGACTGCTACGGCACGCTCATCGACTGGGAGGGCGGCATCACCGCGGCGCTGCTCCCGTTGCTCTCGTTCTCGGACCGGCCGATGGATCGTGACGCGCTCGCGAAGGAGTACATCGAGACCGAGGCGTCGGTCGAGGCGGGCGAGTACCTGCGGTACCGCGCCATCCTTGATCGTGCGGGCACGGCGCTCTTACGGAAGCACGGCATCGATCAGCCATCGCATCTGTCCGCGTCGCTCCCGAGGTGGGATGCGTTCGCCGACGTGCCGGGTTCGCTGCGCGCGTTGCAGGCCGCGGGGCGCAAGATCGCGATCCTGTCCAACGTGGACCGAGACCTCATCGCGAGCTCGCTCCCCAAGCTCGGCATCACACCGGATCTCGTCGTTACTGCTGAGGATGTCGGGAGCTACAAGCCCGCCGCCGGCCACTGGAAGCGGTTCACCGAGCTCACCGGTGCCACGACCGCAGACACCGTCCACATCGGCGCGAGCCAGTACCACGACATGGTGCCCGGCGCGGCCCTGGGATACCGCACGGTATTCATCGACCGTCACGGCGAGCCTCTGACAACGATGCCGACGCGGATATTGCGCGATCTCTCGTTCCTGCCCCGGACCATCGCCGAGCTCGAATGAGGCTCCCACTGCTCCTGGAGCCGCTGCGCCATCGGGATTTCCGGTTGCTGTGGACCGGGCAGACCGTCTCGATCTTCGGCAACTTCGTCCATCAGGTCGCCGTACCGTTCCAGCTCCTTGCCCTGGGCGCGTCACCGCTTCAGCTCGGGATCGGTGTGTCCATCGGGACCGGGGTGTCGTTGGTCTTGTTGCTCTTCGCCGGCGCGATCGTCGATCGTGTGCCGCGCCGCCGGGTGATCCTCATCAGCGACCTGTCGAGCGGGGTGGTCACGTCGGTCATCGGGGTGCTTGGCTTGACCGGGAATCTGCGCATCGAGCATCTCTATGTCGAGGCCGCGTTCTTCGGCGCGAGCGCCGCATTTTTCCTTCCGGCGATGCAAGCGATCATCCCCGAGCTCGTCCCGCGCGAGATCCTCCTGCAAGGCAACTCGATCCGGGCGCTGTCCCGGCAGGGCGGAAGGCTCACCGGCCCTGTCGTCGGCGGACTGATCGTCGCGCTCGCCGGTCCGCCGTGGGCGTTCGTCGTCGACGGCCTCAGCTTCTTCGTGAGCTTCCTGGCCCTGCTCGCCGCGCACCCGGGCCGCGCCGTTGCGAGACCGCGGCAGCACATGCTGCGGGAGGTCCGCGAGGGGATCGCGTTCACCTTCTCGCTCCCCTGGCTCTGGATCACGATCGCCGTTTTCGCGGTCGCCAACGCCTTCTATGCCGGGCCGCTCATCGTGGCGATGCCCGTACTCGTTCGCGATGTCCTGCATGCGGATGCGCGGGTCTTCGGCCTGATCAGCGCGAGCACCGGGGTCGGCGAGATCGTCGGCGGGATCGCGATCGGCCAGCTTCATATTCGGAGGATCGGCATCGCGATGTACGCGGCTGCGGCGCTCGGCGGCGTCGGGCTGGCGCTGTATGGGCTGGTCCCGCTCTTCCCGTTGCTCCTCTCGTACGGGATCGCGGTCGGGATGGGCTTCGTCGGCTTCGGCGTGCTCTGGGAGACCGCGGTGCAACGGTTCGTGCCAGGAGAGCTGCTCGGACGGGTCGGCAGCGTCGACTGGTTCGGTTCGATCCTCCTCGGGCCGCTCGCACCGCTCGCCGCGGGTCTGCTGGTGGCGAGCTTCGGTCCAACACCCGTGCTCGCGGGCGGCGGGCTGATGGTCGCGCTGTTGTGCGGTGGCGCGATCCTCGTGCCTTCGATCCGCGCGCTTCGCGTGTAAGGGCAAGCCTCATGCGAAGCAGACGAGCGACTACCCTTAATAGGTGACAGCACGTAACGACATCCGCAACGTCGCGATCATCGCTCACGTCGACCACGGGAAGACCACGCTCGTCGACGCCATGCTCAAGCAGAGCCACATCTTCCGGGAGAACCAGCAGGTGGCCGAGCGGATCATGGACAGCAACGCGATCGAGCGCGAGCGCGGGATCACGATCATGGCCAAGAACACGGCGATCGTGTACCGCGGCACCAAGATCAACATCGTCGATACGCCCGGCCACGCCGACTTCGGCGGCGAGGTCGAGCGCGTCATGAACATGGTCGACGGCGTCCTCCTGCTGGTGGACGCGGTCGATGGTCCGATGCCGCAGACGAAGTTCGTCCTCCGCCAAGCGCTACAGCGCGGACATCGCGCCATCCTCGTCGTGAACAAGGTCGACCGGCCGAACGCGCGGCCGAACCACGTGCTGAACGAGACGTTCGATCTCTTTCTTGATCTCGGCGCGACCGAGGCCCAGGCCGAGTTCGAGACGATCTACACGAATGCCCTCATCGGAGCAGCGAGCACGGACCACCGCCATATCGGCACCACGCTCGAGCCGCTGTTCGAGACGATCGTCAGCATGATCCCGCCGCCCGACGTGGATCCGGACGGCCCGACCCAGCTCCTCGCGACGATGACCACGCTCGACGACTACAAGGGCAAGATCGTCCTCGGCCGGCTGCAGAGCGGGCGCGTGAAGCGCGGTCAGCGGGTCGTGCGCATCGATCACGACGGAAAGGTCCTCACACCGACGTCGGTGACCGCCGTCTTCACGTTCAACGGGCTCGACCGTGAAGAGGTCGAGTCGGTCGAGGCCGGCGACATCGTCGCGATCGCCGGTGTCGGCGATGCCGCGATCGGTGAGACGATCGCCGACGCCGCGGACCCGCGGCCCCTTCCTCCGATCCGCGTCGAGGAGCCCACCCTTCGGATGTCCTTCAAGGTCAACGACTCCCCGTTCGCGGGCCGTGAAGGGACGTTCGTCACGAGCCGCAAGCTGCGCGAGCGCCTGTACGCGGAGCTCGAGCGCGACGTCGCGCTCAAGGTCGAAGACACCGATACGCCCGATACGCTTCTCGTCTCCGGCCGCGGCGAGCTCCACCTTGCGATCCTCGTCGAGAACATGCGTCGCGAGGGGTACGAGTTCCAGGTGTCGAAGCCCGAGGTCATCGGCAAGGTCGTCGACGGCGAGACGCTCGAGCCGTACGAGCAGCTCGAGGTCGAGGTCAGCCAAGAGGGCCTGGGCGCGGTGGTCGAGCTCGTCGGCCAGCGCCGCGGTCTCCTTCAGGACATGAAGTACCGCGACGACGGCAGCGTCCACTGCGTCTACAAGGTGCCGACCCGTGGCCTCCTCGGCTTCCGCCAGGCGTTCCTCACGAACACCCGCGGCCAGGGGGTCATGAACACGCTGTTCGCCGGCTACGGCCCGCACGCGGGCCCGATCGCGACGAGAGAGTTCGGCTCGCTCATCGCGTTCGAAGCCGGTGAGACCAGCACGTTCGGTCTCGCCGGGTCGCAGGACCGCGGCACCCTGTTCATCGGACCGGGCATCGAGGTCTACGAGGGCATGATCGTCGGTCAGCACATCCGGGAGCGGGATCTCGAGATCAACGTATGCAAGAAGAAGCACCTCACGAACATGCGGAGCAGCAACAGCGACATCGCAGCGAAGCTCGACGGGATCCGCACCCTGTCGCTCGACGACGCGATCGAGTTCCTCGCCGACGATGAGCTGCTCGAGGTGACCCCGAAGTCATTTCGGCTCCGCAAGCGCGTCCTCGGCAAGCAGGAGCGCGACCGCGCGCTCGGCCAGATGAAGAAGGTCGCTGCCGTCGTCTAGCGTGACCTAGCGTCCGGAGCGATCCCGGTATGAGGGAATGGTGATCATCGGCGGTCGCTCCACGATGCTGACGTCCTGTACCTCGAGGTGGAAGCCCTCGGCGCTCGGCGAAATGAGCTTCATCGTCAGGTTCGCGTCGTCGAGCAGGTTCACGCCCCGCGCATCGCCAAGCCGCCTCATCGCGACCTGCAGGATCTCGAACGACATCTTGGTCAGCGCGAGCAGCGATTGGTTGCGGTGGATCCGCTGCTTCATGTCGACCTGCGCGATGGACTTGAGGCCGGAGTCGCGGAGCACGTCGATCAGCAGGCCGGTCTCGATCGCGTAGCCGCTGAAGAATGGCAGCCGCTCGAGGACGCTGCGGCGGCCGGCCTGCTCGCCCGACAGGGGCTGGATCATTCCCGAGAGCTCGGGGAAGAACATGTTGAGGATCGGACGGGCGGCGAGCTCGGTCACGCGACCGCCGCCGGTCGCCTGCAGCTGGCCGCCGACATCGAGCGGGCGCCGGTAGAAGGCCTTCGTGAACGCGATGTCCGGGCGGAAGAGCAGCGGACCGAGCAGGCCGTACACGAACTTCGGGTGGAAGTTCGAGACATCCGTGTCGACCCACGCGACGATGTCCCCGGTCGTGACGGACAGGCTCTTCCAGAGCGCCTCGCCTTTGCCGCGGCCGGGACCGGCCTCGGGTAGCAGCTCCTGGTGGATGTAGACGGGGACGCCGAGGCCACGGACGATCTCGCGAGTGCGGTCGGTGGAGTTCGAGTCGATGACCACGAGCTCGTCGACGAGATGGACCCGCTCCATCAGCCGGCTGCGGATGACCGAGATGACCTTCCCGACCGTCTCCTCTTCGTTGAGGGTGGGCAGAGCGACGGAGATCCGGAGCCCCTGCTTCTCCTTCTGCGCGACGAGCGCAGCGAGGTTCGCGAATTCTGCGCTGGTGAACGTGTTCTCGACGAACCACTTGTCCACGAGCTCGCCGATCGCGGCGCTGCGCTCGACGCGGTCGGTCGGCAAGGCGACCGCGGTCCGGAACACGCTTGAGGCGACCGGCGTACGCGTGCGGACCACGATCGCGGCCTTCGCGTCCGCGATGATGCGCAGCCCGACCGGACCGATCGGCTGGGCCCCGCCGCTCGCGCCGAAGACGATGAGGTCGTGACGCTCCACCTCGCCCGTGATGATGGCCTCGGCCTCGCCGACCCGCGTGAGGAGCTCATCGACGCGGTCGTCGAACGCGGTCTCACCGACGAGCTGGTACAGCGTCGCATCCGTGCGGCGTGTCGGGCCGTCGCCCGGGACGACGTGCAGGAGCGTGACCGTCCCGTTGCGCGCGCGGGCCAGCGACACGCTGAGCTTCGCCGCGAGCTGCGCGTAGCGGCCGCCGCGCACGGGCACGAGGATGCGACGGGCCCGGGCCGCCGCCCCCTTCACGATCGCGAGATCGCACGGCGGGTCGCGGAGGATCTCCTCCATCGTGCTGCCGAGGTAATCCCAGCCGGGCCGGCGCCAGCCCACCAGCAGGATGTCGGGGCGCTCGTCGCCGACCGCCGCGACCACCGCGGCCCACCCCTGTCGGGCGACGGTGACGATCGGGCGGATCACGAGCGGAGCTGCGAGGGCGAGCAGCTCGCGCCGCCGCGCGCGCGCCTGAGGCTGCGCAGACGCGAGGGTGTCGCCGTCCGGCACTTCGATGACCGACGCGAGCACGATGTCGTCCGTCCCTGCGAGCGCCGCCGCGACGTCGATGAGCCCGCGGTCGCGCGCGGGTTCGGCGATGACGACGAGGCACTTCATCCCCACTTATCCATGGATAGCCGGTAGCACGAGCTCGGCCAGGATGCGGGGCCACTCGCTCTCACGTGCCCGGCGATGCAGGCGTGCGATCGGATCGTTCTCGAGGCGCTGCGCGATGGCCCGGGCGAAGGTCCGCCCGTCCGAATCCACGGGCACGTAGGTCGCATCGGCGCCCCCGGTCTCGCGCAGGGCAGGGATGTTCGAGCAGATGATCGGGAGGCGGCGCAGGCCGGCCTCCAGCATCGGCAGGCCGAAGCCCTCGTTCGCCGATGGAAGCACGAGGGCATCCGCGAGGCCGTAGAGATCCGCCAGCTCCCGGGCGCCGACCCGGATCCCCTCCGTGTGGAGCAGATGGACGCCGGGGCCGGCGCGGGCCGCGAGCTCCCGCTCGTAGGCGACATTCGCCGTGTTGTGCGCGCCCGGACCCCCGGTCACGACGAGCGCGGCGCGGGGATATGACGTCCGCAGCTCGGCCAACGCATCGATCGCGATCTCGATGCGCTTGCGGCGGGTCATCCGCACCGGGAGCAACAGGAGCGGATCGGCCTCGAACAACCCGAGCCGCGTGGCGAGGTGCAGACCGGCGCTCGAGAGGCCGAGGATCGACACGCGGTCCACCCCGTTCGGGACGACGGTGATCTTCGACCGGGCGAGGCCGGTGAGCACGGACAGCTCGTTCGCCGCCTTCTGCGAGATGGCGACGTAGCGGACGCCGCGCGCAGCGCTGGCGAACAGCGACCAGGGGCGCCCGTTGTGTCGCTGGGTCAGATACTGCGCGTCCGTCCACGCGAGGTCGTGGGTCCACGCGACGAAGACGCCGGGTCGCTCGGCAGCGAGACCGACGAGCGCCTCGGTGAGCGCGGCGTTGAGGTGCAGCGTGAA
Organism: Chloroflexota bacterium; assembly: GCA_025350745.1. Classification (GTDB taxonomy): domain Bacteria; phylum Chloroflexota; class Limnocylindria; order P2-11E; family P2-11E; genus UBA4735. The sequence continues at coordinate 11,608 of JANXXG010000257.1, forward strand.
GGCGTTGTGCACGACGACGCGGTCGGCGCGGCGAATGTGGGGACGGAGCGCGCGCGTGATCGTCGCGACCAGCTGCGCGTGGGCCGGCGCGACCGTG
>JANXXG010000261.1 GCA_025350745.1 Chloroflexota bacterium
TACCGGCTGCACCGCGAGCGGCGGCGGACCCTGAAGGAGGTCGTGCTCCGTCAGTACGCGCCGGCGGATGACGTCATCGCGCTTCGTGACGTCTCGTTCACCGTCGACGCAGGCAAGGCCTTCGGGGTCATCGGCTCCAACGGCTCCGGCAAGTCGACCTTGCTCAAGCTGCTCGCCGGCACATCGAAGCCGACGACCGGCTCGCTCTCGGTGCACGGCCGGGTGTCGGCCCTCCTCGAGATCGGCGCCGGATTCCATCCGGACTTCACCGGACGGGAGAACGCGTACCTGAACGGATCGCTGCTCGGGCTCTCGAAGAAGCGGATGACCGAAGTCATGCCGGAGATCCAAGCCTTCGCGGACATCGACCGTTTCTTCGATGCGCCGGTGAAGACGTACTCGAGCGGCATGTACATGCGCCTGGGGTTCTCCGTCGCCGTCCATCTGGAGCCCGATGTCCTGCTCGTCGATGAAGTGCTCGCCGTCGGCGATGAGTACTTCCAGCACAAGTGCTTCGCGAAGATCGAGGAGTTCCGCAAGAGCGAGCGGACGATCCTCCTGGTGTCACACGATCTCAATGCCGTCGCCCGCCTCTGCGACCAGACCCTGTGGCTCGACAGCGGCCGAGTCGCCGCGCTCGGCCCGACCCGCGACGTCATCAACGCGTACCACCGCACCGTGGGCGAAAAGGAGATGCGCGAGCGCAAGGCCCGCGGCGAGGTGGGGCAGCGCTTCGGATCCGGCGAGGTCACCATCGCGAGCTCCAGGGTCGTCGGACCGGACGGCGCCGAGCGATCGGTCTTGGACAGCGGCGAGCCTGCCGCGATCGAGATCGCGTACCGGAACCCCCAGCGCATCCCCGATGCCGTGTTCGGGATCCAGCTCTATCGGGACGACGGCGTCGGCATCTACGGCACGAACACGCTCATCGACGGCGCGAGCGTCCCGGTGGCCGAGTCCGGGACGGTGCGGTTCGCGTTCGACGGCCTGGAGCTGCTGCCCGGCGCGTACGACGCGGACATCGGGATCACCGACGCCCAGGACCGGGTGTTCGACTACCACGCGAAGGGGCTGAGCTTTCGGGTCATCGGCACCAGCCGCGAGCTGGGCATCGCACGCCCGCGGCACCGCTGGGAGTTCACATGAGGCGATGGCTTGCGCCGTTCGCGTTGGCGAACGCCGTGGCCGTCGGGCTCGTTGTCATCGCGGGCCGGCAGGCCTGGATCGCGACCGCCGGCGACACCGCGGTCCCGGCGTCGCTGTTCCGGCTCTGGCTGCCGCTCGCCTACGTGATCGCGACGGCGCTGAGCGGCCTCATCGGGTCAGGGCTCGTGGACGCCGACCGCGGCGCGTTCCTTCGGCGTCACTTCGCGCTGTACGTCTTCGCGCCGCTCGGGCTGCTGCTCGCGTACATCGGCAAGCCGGTCCTCAACGAGCAGCTCGGGGCGATCTACCTGTTGGCGGGCTTCGCCCTCGCCGCGCACGCCCTGCACGGGATCTGGATGGCGCTCGATCGGCTCAGCGATCGGCGCGTTGCGATGCTGCTCGGCGCGACGCTGCTCGCGCTCGGCCTGATCATCGTTCCGTATCACCGCACGGTGCAGCCGACCGCGTCCGATGAGCCGCACTACCTCATCGTGATGCAGAGCCTCGTCCTCGACCACGACCTCGACATCGCGAATGACTACGCCGGCGATCGCTACCTGACCTACTACCCGGCGAAGATCGACGACATCCACGGGATCCACGTTGGCCCCGCTATCTACAGCATCCGCGATCTCGGCCTCGTGGTCCTCGGCGCCATTCCCTTTGCCATCGGTGAGCGCACCGGCGTGCTCGCCTTGGTCTGCGTGGCCGGCGCGCTCCTCGCCGTTCAGCTCTTCCTCTTGCTTCGGGACCTTGCGTTCGACCGGCGCGTCGCGTTCCTCGCCGTCGCGGCGACGGTCTTCACGCACCCGGTGCTCACCTACACCTCGCAGGTCTATCCCGAGCTCCTTGCAGCATTGGCCTTCGTGACCGCAGTTCGCGCGCTTCGGCGTGGCGCGCTCGCGAGCATGTGGGACCTGGCGATCGCGAGCCTCGCCGTGGGCACGCTCCCCTGGCTCACGACGCGGGCGTGGTTCGCGGTCATCGGCGTTGGCCTGGTCATCGCCTACCGCGCGTTCCGGCCGTTCTCGATCCGCCGGGTCATTGCCGGCGCGATGCCGTTCGGCGCGCTGCTGCTGCTCCTCGCGTACCTGAACTACCGGATGTTCGGGCTGTTCATCCCGAGCGCCGGCTACTACCTCATCAAGGACCAGCAGCAGGTGCTCGCCTTCGCGCCGCAGGTCGGCGCCCTCGGACTGTTCTTTGACCGGACCTTCGGGCTCATCGGCCGGGCACCGCTCTACCTGCTCGCGTTCCTCGGCGTGTACGCGGTGTGGCGCCGTGTCCGCAGCGGCCATCGGGACGAGCTCACGCCGCTGCTCCTGGGCTGGCTGCTCTCGTTCCTCTACATCGCCGACATCGCGTACTGGTGGGCCGACGGATCCCCTTCGTCGCGGTATCTCGTCGCGACCGTGCCGCTACTCGTCGTCGCGGTCGCCGGCGGCATCGAGACGGTCGGGCTCGCCGGCCGCTGGCGGCCCGCGTGGTCGGTCGCCGCGTGGGGCGCGGCGCTGTGGTCGCTGTACGCGGTGTTCTCCTACGCGATGGAGCCGACCCTCGGCTATGACCTCGCGACCGAGGTGCGCGCCACGGGCACCGCCGGTCGCTGGTGGCTCTACGTGGG
>JANXXG010000281.1 GCA_025350745.1 Chloroflexota bacterium
CTCGCGCAGCATCGTGCGCACCTGTTCGCGCGACCGGATATTGCCCCGATACGCGAAGAGGACGAGTCCGCCGATGCGTCCGCGCGTGATCGCGTCCAGGAGCGCGGCCGGCACCGCCGAGCCGTCGAAGCCCGCCCAGACCAGCGCGCCCGCCGAGAGCCGTGCGCCGCGTCTGACCGTGGTCGGCATGGTGGTCGAGCCTAGGCGGTCATCGCCTCGGCCGCGGTCGCGATGCGCTCGCAGGCGACGCGCAGCGCGTCGACGTCGCGGTCGCCAAGCTGTCCGCCGAGGATCGCGCCGATCGCCCGCACGATGTTGGGCGTCGCGCGGCGGAACGCGTGCCGCCCGTCGACAGTGAGCACGATGAGCTGTCCGCGACGGTCGCTCGCACACACCCGGCGTTCGATGTATCCGCGCTCAACAAGCCGATCGAGCAGCCGGGTGAGACCGCTCTTCGTGAGCAGGACCCGCTCCGCAAGCTCGGTCGGTCGGAGGCCCTCGCGTGGCCCGCCGGCGATGTTCACGAGAACGTCATATTCGGAGTGGGAGACCCCGGTCGGGGCCAGCGCCGCCTCCATCGCGAGCCCCGCGGCCGAGCCCGCGCGCAGGAACGCCCGCCAGGCGCCCAGCTCGGCATCGCTGGGCCGACGGCCCCGTTCCTGCACTCCGGTGGGCTCGGAATAAGTTGTTTCTGCAACATGTTCCCGCACAACAAGAAGCATACGCCGACCCCAAGGGGCCGAGCACGCAGGAGGCATTTCATGAAGTGGCAGATCGATCCGTCGCACACGAGCATCGGGGCAAAGGTGAAGCACATGATGGTGTCCACCGTCCGCGGCAGCTTTGCCGGCGCGACCGGGACCATTGAGTTCGATCCGGCGTCGCCCCAGAGCGGTAGCGTCGAGCTGCACATCCCGGCAGCGAGCATCGACACCGGCGACGAGAAGCGCGACGGTCATCTCCGCTCTGCGGACTTCCTCAACACCGAGCAGTTCCCCGAGATCGTCTTCAAGAGCACGAAGGTCACGTCCGCTACGAAGGACCAGTTCGTCGTGGTCGGGGACCTGACCATCCGCGGCACGACCAAGCCGGCGACGGTGAACGTCGAGCTCGCGGGAGTCACGGCCGATCCCCGTGCTGGCCAGCGCGCGGCGTTTGACGCGACCGCGACCTTTGACCGCACCCAGTGGGGCCTCGTCTGGAACATGCCGATCCCGAGCGGCGTGCTGGTGAGCGAGAAGATCACGCTCGAGGCGAACGTCGCCGCCACCCCGGTGGCCGTGGCCGTCGCTGCCTAGCTGACCGTCCGTCGGCGCGCGCGGAAGCGGGAGATCGCGAGCTCTCCCAGCGCGCGCCGACGAGCACGGCGCGGCTCCTTCTCCAGGACGATGCGCCGGATCTGATCCGCTGACGGCACGATCGGCGCGATCCGCCGGCGGCTGCGCGGACCCGCGATGCGCCCTTCGAGCGCGTCAATGACGTCCTTCACCCGCTCGTCGATCTCATGGATGTCGAGCGGTCGATCGCCGAGCGGGAGGGAGATCCGCACCTCGAGCTGATCGTTCTCCCGGTACCCCACACCACGCCGCGTCTGGACATCCAACACCGCGCCGTGGACCCGCCTCCGCCACTCGTTGCGCGGTCGTGCGTATGCCGGGAGCGGGACCGTGATCGAGAACCGCCGGGCCACGGGCCCAGCCTAGCTACCCGCGGGCGACAAGGACCTCCACGCCGTCCCAGCCGGTCGCTCCACTGGGGAACGGAGGACGCCGGATCTGCGTCTCCTGCGCCCCCGTCTTGTCCGTCGAGCGCGCGAGGATCTGGAACTTTCCGGTGCCCGGGGGCGTCCAGTCCATCTTCCAGCGCACCCAGGTCAAGGGACCGAGCGCGGGCTCGAGCTCGGCGGGCACGAAGGTCTGGCCGCCATCGGTCGACACGTCGACCTTCGAGATGCCGCGCGCACCGGCGAACGCGATGCCCGCGACCGGGATCGAGCCGCCCGCCCACCGGACGGACCGCGAGGGCGTATCGATGCGCGTATTCGTGTTCACGATGGCGATGTCCGACCAGCCGCGCTCCATCCAGTACCCGAGGTAGTCGAACGTCACGCACTCGATCGAACGGAGCCACTTCACGTTCTTCATTCCGTAGATGTTCGGCACGAGCAGCCGTGCGGGGTACCCGTGATCCAGCGGGATGGTGACCCCGTTCATCAGGTAGGCGACGATCGTGTCCGACTCCATGGCCTTGTCGATCCGGATCGAATCGGTGTAGCCGTCGATCGACGTGAGCTTCACGTCATAGGTCTCGGGCTTCGGCTTGGCCCGCGCGAGCAGGTCGCGCAGCGGGACGCCGGTCCAGAGCGCCGTCGAGATGAGCTCGCCCCCGACCTCGTTGCTGATGCATTCGAGCGTCTTCAGCTGCTCCACGGCCTCGAGATCGAGGAGATCGTCATAGCTGAGCGAATACGGGGCCTCGACCGAGCCCACCAGGTCCAGCTGCCACCGCGTGATGTCGGCGGATGGCTTGATGAGCGTCGTATCGACCGTGTAGTGGTCGGCGTTGTCGGTGACCCGCGGCGTCAGGGCGGCCAGAGACTGGAAGGTCGGCAGTGGGGGAGGGGGCGACACCGTGGA
>JANXXG010000329.1 GCA_025350745.1 Chloroflexota bacterium
CAACGACAGCGGCGGCGCGAGGATCCAGGAGGGTGTGGTCTCCCTCGGCGGCTACGCCGACATCTTCCTACGCAATGTGCTTTGCAGTGGGGTGATCCCGCAGCTCTCGGCGGTCATGGGACCCTGCGCCGGTGGTGCGGTGTACTCCCCGGCGATCACCGACTTCGTCGCGATGGTCAGGGACACGTCGTACATGTTCGTCACCGGCCCGAACGTGGTGAAGGCCGTGACCCACGAGGACGTGAGCTTCGAGGACCTTGGTGGTGCCGAGACGCATGCCCGTATTTCGGGCGTCGCGCATTTCGTCGCCGACGACGAGGTCCGTTGCGCGGCGCTCTTGCGCGAGCTCATCGGCTATGTGCCCTCGAACAATCTGGACCCGGCGCCGCGCCTGGCAACGGACGATCCGATCGACCGCGCGGACCTCGAGCTCGACGCCATTATTCCCGAGTCGGCGGCGAAGCCGTACGACATGAAAGAGGTCATCCGGCGGGTCGTCGATGACGGCAAGATGCTCGAGGTCCACGCCGAGTGGGCCCAGAACATCATCTGCACGTTCGCGCGGCTCGACGGGACCAGTGTCGGCGTCGTCGCCCAGCAGCCGATGGTCCTCGCGGGGGTGCTCGACATCAACGCGTCGGTCAAGGCCGCGCGGTTCGTACGGTTCTGCGACGCGTTCAACATCCCGCTGGTCACGTTCGTCGACGTGCCGGGCTTCCTGCCCGGGACGGCGCAGGAGCATGGCGGCATCATCCGCAATGGCGCGAAGCTTCTCTATGCCTATGCGGAGGCGACGGTCCCAAAGCTCACCGTGATCACCCGCAAGGCCTACGGCGGCGCCTACGACGTGATGTCGAGCAAGCACATCCGCGGCGACTACAACGTGGCCTGGCCGGGCGCGGAGATCGCGGTCATGGGACCGGAGGGTGCGGTCAACATCCTTCATAAGGACGAGCTTGCCACGGCGAAGGATCCGGACGCGCGCCGCGCCGAGCTGACCAGGGACTACGCCGAGACCTACGCGAACCCGTATATCGCCGCGGCGCGCGGCTACCTCGACGACATCATCGAGCCGCACGAGACCCGTCCGCGGCTCATCGCGGCATTGCGGGCGAACGCCGGCAAGCGCGACACGAATCCCAAGAAGAAGCACGGGAACATCCCGCTATAGCGCGGGCAGCCATCCGCAAGGTCCTGGTCGCGAACCGTGGCGAGATCGCTCTCCGGGTGATGCGCACATGCCGGGAGCTCGGGATCGCCACGGTCGCGGTGTACAGCGAGATCGATCGCGGATCGCCCCACGTGCGCGCGGCGGACGAGGCGTATCCGATCGGCGCCGCGCCGCCGCGCGAGAGCTACCTCAACGCCGAGCGGATCATCGCGGTCGCACGACGCGCGGGCTGCGATGCGGTGCATCCCGGTTACGGCTTCCTCAGCGAGAACGCGGACTTCGCCGATGCCGTCGCGAACGCGGGCCTGCTGTTCGTGGGCCCGCCTGGATCCGTCCAGCGCGCGGTGGGTGAGAAGACCAGCGCTCGGCGGCTCGCGGCGGCGTCGGGCGTGCCGGTCGCCGAGGGGACGATGCAGCCGATCCGCGATCTGGCCGAGGCGCGCGTGACAGCGGAGCGCGTCGGCTACCCGGTGCTGCTCAAGCCGGCCGGCGGCGGCGGCGGCAAGGGCATGCGCGTGGTGCGCGAGGCGGCCGAGCTCGCAGGCGCGTGGGCTTCATCGACCGGTGAGGCGATGACCGCGTTCGGTGCCTCCGCGCTCCTCCTGGAGCGGCTCATCGAGCACGCGCGACACATCGAGGTGCAGCTCTTTGCAGACGCGCATGGCACCGTGGTGTCGCTCGGCGAGCGCGACTGCTCCGTGCAGCGGCGGCATCAGAAGCTCATCGAGGAGGCGCCCGGGCCTGCTGTCGATGACGCGCTCCGCGCGAAGGTGAGCGCAGCGGCCACGAAGATCGCGGCCGCGGCGGGCTACGTGAGCGCCGGCACGGCGGAGTTCCTGGTCGCGCCCGACGGGAGCATCTACTTCCTTGAAATGAACACGCGCCTTCAGGTCGAACATCCGGTGACCGAGCTGGTGACCGGCCTCGATCTGGTCGCGCTGCAGCTTCGTGTGGCAGCGGGGGAGCCGCTCGGGTTCGGTCAGGATGACGTGCGCCGGAACGGCGCGGCGATCGAGCTGCGGATCACCGCCGAGGATCCGTTCGGCGGCTTTCTGCCGCAGGGCGGACGCATCGAGTACCTGCGCGAGCCGAGCGGTCCGGGGATCCGGATGGATTCCGGACTCGCCGCCCCGATGACCGTGCCGACGGACTACGACCCGCTGCTCGCGAAGCTGATCGCCTGGGGCCCGGACCGGCCGACCGCGATCGCGCGGGCCCGGCGCGCCGTCCGCGAGATGATCGTCGCCGGGCTGCCCACCTCGCTGCCGTTCCATTCCTTTGTATTGGGCGAGCCCGACTTCGTGGCCGGCCGCTACGACACCGATTACGTCGCGACGCACTGGGGCGGCGGCGCGCGGCCGGAGATCACGGAAAGCGCCGCGATCGCCGCGGCACTGGCCGGTGTCGCGCGCCTGCGCAGTGCCGCGCGCCCGAGCGTGACGGCGGTCGGGCCATGGGTCCGGTCCGCCCACGAGGATGCCCTCCGGTGAGGTACGCCGTGGTGGCGGGCGATCGTGACGTCGCACTCGAGGTGAGCCCCGACGGCCGGTTCCTGGTCGGCGACGCCGTCGTCGCCGCGGATCTGGTCGAGGTCGTCCGCGGGCGGCTCTATTCGGTCGTCATCGGGGGGCGGACCCACGAGGTGGCGTTCCTTGGCGGCGACCGTGTCGGGGTGGACGGTGACGAGATCCGGCTCACGATCGTCGATGAGCGCGCGGTCGCGGTCGCCGGCAACGGCCCGCGCGGCGCGGCCGCTCGTGAAGAGATCCGCGCGCCGATGCCCGGCCTGCTGAAGCGGGTTCATGTGTCGGAGGGCGCCGCCGTCGCGGCGGGGGACGCGCTGATCACGCTCGAGGCGATGAAGATGGAGAACGAGCTTCGCGCAACGCACGGCGGTACCGTGTCTCAGATCGCGGCGACGGAAGGAACGAAGGTGGAAGGTGGTGCGCTCCTCATGGTGATCCGCTCCACCCTTCCCGCCGCGAGCGTCGCGGGTCCCGCCGGGAGCATCAGATGAGACGGCCGCGTATCCGGCGCAGGATCGTCGTGCTCTCGATGGCCCTCGTCGTGGTCCTCTCGTTGGCGGGCACGCTCGCCTTCCTCGTCTATCGGCCCCAGCAGACGCTCGACGGCGACTACCAGCTTCTGGGGCTCGACGAGCGGGCCGAGATCGTCCGCGACACCTACGGCGTGCCGCACATCTTCGCGAGCACGACGCACGATCTCTTCTTCCTGCAGGGTTACGCCACTGCGCAGGACCGGCTCTTCCAGCTCGATCTCTTCCGGCGGACCGGACGCGGGCGCCTGTCCGAGGTGCTCGGTGACGCCGGGGTCGAGACGGACAAGTTCATCCGGACCATCGGTCTCGCGCGCGCCGCCGATCTCGACGCCGCCCTGCTCTCCGATCAAGCCCGCCTCGCACTCGACGCGTACGCCGACGGTGTGAACAAGCTGATCGAGCAGCGTGGAGACGCGCTGCCGCTCGAGTTCATGCTGCTGGGCTACCGGCCGGAGCGCTGGACCGCGACCGACTCGCTGGTGATCCTGAAGCTGCAGTCGTTCGACCTCGCGACGAATTACGCGACCGAGCTTTCTCGCGCGAACGTCGCGGCCCGGGCGGGTGCGGCGGCGGTGACGCGTCTCTTCCCCGAGAGCGGGCCGCTGGCCGCCCATCACGACGACGACGACAACGGCTGGTCCCTCGTCCGCGACGCGTTCGCGTCGCCGGCCACGTTCCCGGGCCTCGACGGCCTGCGAGCCCTGCTCGGCGATGCCGGCAACGGCCTCGGCTCGAATTGCGTTGCCCTCGGCGGCTCGCGCACGGCATCGGGCAAGCCACTGCTCGAGGGCGACCCGCATCTTTCGGTCCGCAACCCGGCCATCTGGTACGAGATCGTGATGCGGGGGCCGAGCTACGAGATCGCGGGCTTCTCGATCCCCGGGCTGCCGGGGATCGGTATCGGGCACAACGCCCGGCTCGCCTGGACCTTCGCCGTCGCGTACACCGACGTGCAGGACTTCTTCGTCGAACAGCCGGATCCCGCCGATCCGCGCCGATTCATGTTCAAGGGACTCTCGGAGGCCGCGACGGGGATCCACGAGCTCATCACGGTGAAGGGACGGAAGGATCCGTTGCCGCTCGATGTGCTCGTCACGCGGCACGGTCCCCTCATGACCGGCGTGCTGAAGAATCAGACCGCTCCGCTCGCGCTTCGCTGGACCGCGCTGGACGGCGGCAGGTCGATGGACGCGCTGCTCGGCATGGCCCGCGCGACCGATATCGCGAGCTACCGCGCCGCTGCGGCGGATCTGGCCGGCGCGACGCTGTCGGCGTGCTACGCCGATGTCGACGGCCACATCGGCTACCAGCTCGTCGGCGCGCTGCCCCTTCGGGACAAGGGGGACGGCCGTCTTCCGGTCCCGGGGTGGACCGGGGAGTACGAGTGGAGCGGCACGCTGCCGCCGGGAAAGAACCCGAGCAGCTTCGATCCACCCGAGGGCTACATCGTCAATGCGAACGACCGACCGGTGGTCGATCCGAGCTCCGCCGCGTTCATTGGCGAGTGGGATCCCGGGTTCCGGGCCGGGACGCTGCTCGCGCGGGTCAAGGATCTGAAGGGTGCGACCGTTGACGCGCTGCGTTCGATCCAGACGGACTACACCTCGCCGCCGGTGTCGGCGTTCCGCGACGCGCTCCTGGCCGCGAAGCCGCGCACGCCGTTCGGCGCGACCGCGCAGGACGCGGTCCGGCGGTGGGACGGAGCGCTCTCGGTCGATTCCGCAGGAGCCGCGATCTACGAGGCCTGGATCGTCCGGATGACCGACCGGACCTTTCACGACAAGCTTGGCGATGCCCTCTATTTCGACTACACGACCAACGGCCGGGCTACCTTCGCGCTGTACTCGTTATTGCCGCGGGCCAACGACCCGTGGTTCGTCTCTCTTGGAGAGCCCACGATCGTCGGCCGTGACGCGCTCGGAGGCCTCGCGCTCGACGATGCCGCGGCCGAGCTGCGCGACCGCCTCGGGGCCGATCCGGCACGGTGGCGCTGGGGCGCGCTCCACACCGTCACCTTCGCGCACCCGCTCTCGACCGGCCTGCCCGGTCCGCTCCGGGCGGTCTTCGACATCGGCACGTACGAGCGGGCCGGTGACGGGTACTCCCTCAACAACGGGGCGTACTCGCTCGCGACGCCATACACCCTCCGGAGTCACGCGTCGGAGCGGATGATCGTGGACCTCGGTGATCTCGAGGCGTCGCGCGAGGTCCTGCCGACGGGACAGTCGGGTCAGCCGTTCACGAAGCACTGGGGCGACCAAACGCCACTCTGGCTGCGGGGCGAGCTGCACCCCATCGCGTTCGGCCGCGACCGGATCGCCGACCCGCAGATCCTCGTGTTCCGGGCCCGATAGCCAGACCCGAAAGAGAGGAACATCGCAGGGATGAGCGATCCGGTCCATCCGACCCATCCGATCAGTCCGATCGAGCGGGGCCCGTTCAAGACGACGTACGGCGAGCCGATGCCGGCATTCGAGACGGCGGGTGGCGACCACGACGCCGCGGTGGGCCGGCTCGGCTATCCCGGTGAACCCCCGTACACGCGGGGCGTCCAGCCGACGATGTACCGGGGCCGCCTTTGGACCATGCGGCAGTACGCCGGGTTCGGCACGGCCGAGGAATCGAACGCGCGGTACCGATACCTGCTCGCGGAGGGTCAGACCGGCCTGTCGGTCGCGTTCGACCTCCCGACACAGATGGGCTTCGACGCCGACGACCCGCGCGCCCAGGGCGAGGTCGGGAAGGTCGGGGTATCGATCTGCTCGCTCGATGATCTCGCTTTGCTCATGCGGGACATCCCGCTCGACCAGGTGACGACGTCCATGACGATCAACGCGACCGCGCCGATCCTCCTTGCCATGTACGTCGCGCTCGCGAGGCGCCAGGGCGTGGCGCTCGACCGGCTCGGCGGGACGACCCAGAACGACATCCTCAAGGAGTACATCGCGCGCGGGACCTACATCTACCCGCCGAGGCCGTCGCTGCGACTGGTCACCGATGTCTTCGCGTTCTGCGCCGAGCAGCTGCCCCGTTGGAACACGATCAGCATCTCCGGCTATCACATCCGCGAAGCCGGCGCGGATGCGGTCCAGGAGCTCGCCTTCACCTTCGCGAACGCGATCGCCTATGTCCAGGCCGCTCTCGACCGCGGGCTCGCGGTCGAGCGTTTCGCCCGCCAGCTCAGCTTCTTCTTCGCGGCGAATGCGACGCTTCTCGAGGAGGTCTCCAAGTTCCGGGCAGCCCGGCGGATCTGGGAGCGGATCATGCGCGAGCGCTTCGGCGCGACGGACCCGGCCTCGCTGGCCCTCCGCTTCCACACCCAGACAATGGGCTCGACGCTGACGGCCCAGCAGCCGCGGAACAACATCGTGCGCACCGCGATCGAGGCGCTCGCCGCCGTCCTCGGGGGCACCCAGTCGCTGCACACGAACGCCTACGACGAGGCCCTGGCCCTGCCGAGCGAGGAGTCCGCCCGCATCGCCCTGCGGACGCAGCAGCTCATCGCCGAGGAGTCCGGGGTCGCCGACACCATCGATCCGCTCGGGGGTGCGTATCTGATCGAAGGCCTCACCGCGGACATCGAGGCCCGCGTCTTCGCGGAGCTCGCGCGGATCGACGAGCTTGGGGGCGCCCTCGCGGGCATCGAGCGCGGCTACCAGCAGCAGGCCATCGAGGAATCGGCCTACCGCTATCAGCGCGAGGTGGAGACCGGCGTGCGCATCGTCGTCGGGGTCAACGCGTTCGAGACCCAGGGCGACGAGGTGAAGATCCCGACGCAGCGCGCCGACGACTCCGTCGGCGCCCGCCAGCGCGAGCGGCTCGCAGCGCTTCGCGGGCGTCGGGACGCGGCCTCGTGCGAGCGACTGCGCGAAGCTGTGCGCGGAGCGGCGCAGGGCAGCCTGAACCTCATGCCGTCGATCATTGCCGCCGTCGAAGGCGACGTGACGTTGGGCGAGATCTGCGCCGACCTGCGCGCCTCATTCGGCGACTACATCCCAGGCGATCGCGGATGATCCCAGAAGCTCGCGAGCTCCATCACGTGTCGGTCGTCGTCGGCTCGATCGACGACTCGCTGCCCTTCTATCGCGATACCCTCGAGCTGGTCCCCGGACCCGTGCGGGTCATCACGGATCAGCACGTGCGCGTCGTGTTCCTCGAGGCGCCGCACACGCGGATCGAGCTCATCGAGCCGACCGATGCGTCATCGGGAGTGGCCCGCTTCCTCGCGGAGCGCGGACGTCCGTCACTGCATCACCTGTGCTTCGTTGTGGACGATCTTCGGGCGACCCTCGCCGCCCTGGCGGCGCGCGGGGTGGAGCTGATCGATCGCGAGCCGCGACCGGGCGCAGAGGGCGACGTCGCCTTCCTCGATCCGCGCGCGTCCGGTGGCGTGCTCGTCGAGCTGATCGATCGCGCGAGCCTCGCGAGACCGCATACTTCCTGACGATGGGAACGCGACCAACGGTCGTCGTCACGCTGTCCGTCCTCAACGGAAGTGATCTCCGCGTCCGGTCGCGCGGGCACTACCTGAAGTCGTTGGCGGACGCGGGCTTCGAGGTGATCCCGGTCGACTCGAGCGGCACGGCGCCGCCCACCTTCGATGCCCTCTGCCTCACCGGCGGCGAGGACCTGGAGCCCTCGCGCTACGGCGCCGCAGTGGATCCGAAAGCGGAGCCGGCCGACGCCCGTCGCGACGCGCTCGAGCTCGAGCTGCTTGCCGTCGCGCGCGAGCGTGACCTTCCGGTGCTCGGCATCTGCCGCGGCTTCCAGGTGATCAACGTCGCGTACGGCGGCTCGCTGATCCAGCACGTGGAAGGGCATCGGGAGGCGAACGGGCCGATCGTCGAGCACCTCGTCGTGCCGAGCGAAGATTCGAAGCTGGCGGCGGCGTGCGGCACGACGACGTACCGAGTGAACGCGCGCCACCACCAGGCCGTGACGGCAGGGTCCCTCGCGCCGGGCCTCGTACCGACCGCGCGGATCGATGGGTTCATCGAAGCCTTCGAGGACCCCGCCCAGCGGTGGCTCGTCGCCGTCCAGTGGCACCCGGAGCGCGCGGCCGATCCGGACCTGTCGGCGGCCGGCACCCGCATCTTTCGCGCGTTCGCCGACGCTGCCGCGCGCCAGCCAGCCCGGG
>JANXXG010000330.1 GCA_025350745.1 Chloroflexota bacterium
CAAGGACGAGGCCCTCAAGATCGCCAAAGGCGCCGAGGTCGAGAATCGCGAGCGACGTGCCGAGCTCCAGCGTTACGAGAGTCGCCTCGACAAGAAGGACGAACAGGTCGACGCCCAGGCAGCCGAGCTCGTGACCAGGGAAAAGAAGCTCGGCGAGAAGGAAGCCTCGATCGAGGAGGAGCGGGCCAAGATCGGCCAGCTCCAGGAAGAGCAGCGCGTCGAGCTGGCCCGGGTCGCCGGGCTGAGCCAGGACGAGGCCAAGGGCCTGCTCCTCGAAAGTGTCGAGGAGGAGATGCGCGACATCACGAACCGGAAGGTCCGTGAATACGAGATCGAAGCCCGCGAGCGCGCCGATGACAAGGCCCGTTCCATCCTGACGATGGCGCTCCAGCGGTACGCCGCCGAGCACACCGCCGAACACTCGGTGACCTCGGTCTCACTCCCGAGCGATGACATGAAGGGCCGGATCATCGGCCGCGAGGGCCGCAACATCCGGGCGCTCGAGACCCTCACCGGCGTCGACGTCATCATCGACGACACGCCCGAGGTCGTTGTCGTCTCGGGATTCGACCCGATCCGCCGCGAAGTCGCCAAGCGCGCGCTCGAGCGGCTGCTCGTGGACGGGCGCATCCATCCGGCGCGCATCGAAGAGGCCGTCGGCCGAGCGCGCACCGAGATCGATCAGGCGATCAAGGAGGCCGGCGAGGCCGCGGTCTACGAGGTCGGGATCGGCGCACTCCACCCGGACCTCGTGAAGTACCTCGGACGGCTCCACTTCCGCACGTCGTTCGGGCAGAACGTGCTCCGCCACTCCATCGAGGTCGCGCACGTGGCCGGCATGCTCGCCGCCGAGGCGGGCTACGACCAGCAGACGATGAAGCGGGCGGGCCTGCTCCACGACATCGGCAAGGCGATCGACCATGAGGTCGAGGGCGCGCACACCGTCATCGGTGGCGAGCTCCTGAAGCGCTACGGGTTCCCGCAGACCGTCATCGATGGCGTCGTGGGTCACCACGGCGACGTCGAGCCGATCACCATGGTCGGAACGCTCATCTCCGCGGCCGACGCGATCAGCGCGGCCCGCCCGGGCGCCCGAAGCGAGATCGTGTCCAACTACATCCAGCGGCTCACCGAGCTCGAGGCGGTCGCCAACAGCTTCCCCGGCGTCGAGAAGTCGTTCGCGATCCAGGCAGGCCGTGAAGTCCGGGTGATGGTCCGGCCGGGCGAGATCGACGATCTGCACGCCGCGCGGCTGGCGCGCGACATGGCCCAGAAGATCCAGGAGACCCTCCAGTACCCGGGCCAGGTGAAGATCACGGTCATCCGGGAGACGCGCGCCGTCGACTACGCGAAATAGACCATGCGCATCCTGTTCGTCGGTGACGTCGTGGGCCGCCCTGGCCGCGACGCCGTCGCCGCCTTGCTGCCGGCATTGCGCAGGGAGCTCCGCATCGATCTCGCGATCGTGAACGGCGAGAACGCCGCGGGTGGCGCCGGCCTCACCACCCAGATCGCGCATGAGCTGCGCGCAGCCGGGGCCGATGTCGTGACGACCGGCAACCACGTCTGGGATCAACGCGCGTTCGTCCATGAGATCGACGCGCTCGACTTCGTCCTCCGGCCGCTCAACCTTCCAGCCAACAACCCGGGTCGGGGGTGGCTCATCGCGAAGGGCGCGCTCGTCGTGAACGCCATCGGCCGCACCTTCATGGCGCCCGCCGACGATCCGTTCCGCGCGATGGATGAGCTTCTTGCGACCGACGTCCCGCCGGTGCGGATCCTCGACTGGCATGCCGAGGCAACGAGCGAGAAGCTCGCGATGGGCTGGCATCTCGATGGCCGCGCGACCGCGGTGGTCGGTAGTCATACCCACGTGCCGACCGCTGATGCCCGCGTGCTTCCCAACGGGACGGCCCTCGTCTGCGACGCGGGCATGGTCGGTCCGCGCGACTCCGTCCTCGGTATCCGGGCCGACACGATCGTCGAGCGCTTCCGCACCGGCCTTCCGAAGCGCTTCGAGGTCGCGGACGGGCCGGTCGTATTCGGGAGCGTGCTCATCGACGCCGACGACGCGACCGGGAAGGCGCGGTCGATCGAACGGGTCGATCGGATGTTCGGCGCATGAGCGTGGGCTACCCGATCGACCTGCACACGCACTCGCTCCGCTCCGACGGGGCGTACGAGCCCACTGAGCTCATCGAGCGCGCCGCCGCTCGAGGCGTCACCATCCAGGCGCTCGCGGACCACGACACCCTCGCTGGCGCGGCCGAGGCCATCGCCGCCGGCGAACGCCTTGGGGTCCGCGTCATCCCGTCGACCGAGCTCAACACGGAGTCCCAATGGGGTGACGTGCATGTCCTCGGCTATTTCCTCGACCCCGCGGACGCCGCGCTCGAGGACAGGCTGCGCTGGCTTCGGGAGAACCGCGGCCGGCGGATCGAGCTCATGGTCGAGAAGCTGAACGCGCTCGGCTACCCGGTGTCGCTCGAGCGGGTCATGGCGATCGCGAAGGGCGGGTCACTGGGGCGGCCGCACCTCGCGCAGGCGCTGTTCGAGGCGGGCCACGTCGCCTCATACGACAGCGCGTTCGACACGCTGATCGCGAAGGGGGCGGAGGCGTACGTTCAGCGGATCGGCCTGACCCCGCTCGAGGCGGTCCAGCTCGTCGTTGCGCACGGCGGGGTTCCGTCGCTCGCGCACCCGTTCACCGTCGTCGGCCTCGAAGAGCTGATGCCGCAGCTCGTCGCCGCGGGGCTGGCGGGCATCGAGACGTACTACGGCAGCCACCCGCCCACGATGACGGCGACCTGCCTTGCGCTCGCGCGCCGATACGACCTTGTGCCGACCGGCGGCAGCGATTTCCATGGCCGCGGGGACCACGGCGCGCCTCTCGGCGGGACCTTCGTGCCGCCCGAGACCATTCCCGCGTTGGAAGCGCGCCGCGGCCGGAGGGCCGCCGCTACCATGACGACCGCAGTGGGAGGGGACAGCTGATGGCTCGCGCCATGCGCCCGGTCGTCGTCCTCATGCTGCTCGCCACGGTCCTCTTCGTCGTGGATGGGATCCTGGACCACAATTACGCGAACCAGCCGATCTTCGACGAATACAAGGGCGTCGGGTGGACCTCGTTCGTGTTCGCGATCGCGAACCTGCTCATGACCCTCGCGGTCGCGCGGGGGAGCGAGCGCACGCTGCTCGGCCGGATCGCGCTCTCGGGCTTCTTCATCCTCGAACGCCCCGTCACCGCTTTCGTGCTCGGCGACAAGCCGGTCGCGTCGATCGCGGTGCACTTCGCGACCGCGGTGGTCGAGCTCATCATTCTCGTCGGCGCGATCCGGGTGTGGCGCCTCGGACACAGCCTCGTTCCGGCGGACATGGACGCGATGTTCTCGCTCGACCCGGCTGTGATGGCGACGCCCGCGATGCCGATCGTCGAGGCGCCGGCCGCACCGGCGCCGCGACGGAGCTCCGGGTGGCTCATCGGTCTCCTCACGCTGCTCCTCGCGCTGGTCCTCGTGTTCGATGGCGTCGTCGCCGACTTCGTCCCCGGCGGCCGGGACTGGGGGTTGACCGGGGATTCGTCCGGCTGGCTCGTGTACCTCTTCGCCGTGGTCATCCTCGTCGTGGCGACCCGTGCGGTGCACGGCGGAAGCCTCGCGCCGCGGCTCCTGCTCGCGCTCGCGCTCATCTTCTTCATCGAGCGGTCCTTCAGCCCCTTCGCGCTCCGGGTCATCGATCCGGTCCTTCTCGGGCTCCATGGGCTTGCCGCCCTCATCGCGCTCGCCCTTGCGCTCGCCACGGCTGCCGCGATCCGCGAGGGCGGCGACCGGCAGCGGGCCGCGCACCGCACTCACTCGCCCGCCACATGACCACGGTCAAGGACGCTGCCCAGCAGCTGGTCGCGCAGGTCGGCCGGGTCGTGGTCGGCAAAGCCGGATCGGTCGAGCAGCTCTTCGCCGCATTACTCGTCGACGGCCACGTGCTCCTGGACGACGTGCCGGGAGTGGGGAAGACGCTGTTGGCCCGCTCGGTCGCACGATCGCTCGACCTCGCGTTCCAGCGCATCCAGTGCACGCCGGACCTCGTGCCATCCGACGTCACCGGGGTGTCGATCTACGACCAGCGGGAGGGTCGGTTCGAGTACCGGGCCGGGCCGCTCATGGCGAACGTCGTCCTCGTGGATGAGATCAACCGGGCGACGCCTCGCGCGCAATCCAGCCTCCTCGAGGCGATGCAGGAGCGACAGGTGACGGTGGATGACACCACCCATCCGCTGCCGGATCCGTTCTTCGTGATCGCGACCCAAAACCCCATCGAGCTCGAGGGGACGTTCCCCCTGCCCGAAGCGCAGCTCGACCGCTTCCTCTTCCTGCTTCAGCTCGGGTATCCGACGGATCAGGACGAGGACGAGATGCTGCGCCTGCACGGTGCGGCGAACGTCGATCTCGGGACCCTCGCGCCGCTCTTCGATCGGGCTGCGCTCGCCGGCTTCCGCGAATCCGTGCGGGCGATCCGTGTCGGGGACGCGGTGCGCCGATACATCGCGGCGATCACGCGGGCCACGCGCGGGCTCCAGGGCGTCGAGCTCGGCGCCAGCCCCCGAGCATCCATCGCCCTGTTCCGGGCAGCGCAGGCCCGCGCGGCGATCCAGGGCCGCGACTACGTCCTGCCGGACGACGTGAAGCACCAGGCGCCGGCGGTCCTGCGGCACCGGCTTTTCCTCGACGCCGACGCACAGATGCGGGGCCGCACGCCGGCAGCGGTCGTGGCGGAGGTCCTCGGCCGCGTGCCCGTTCCGGCAGAGGAGCCGCGGCCGGTCGCATGACCGTCGAACGGTCCGGCTCGTACCCCTGGCCGGTCTTCCCCGTGCTCCTCCTTGTCGCGGCCCTCACGCGCGAGCCGGTCGTCCTGGTCGCGGCCGCTGCGGCGCTTGCGGGATGGCTGGTGTCGGAGTTCAGCGCTCGCGTGGCGCTCCGGGGCGTCGAGGTGGCCTGCGAGCTCGAACCGTCGCGGATGGTGGCCGGCGACCTCCTGATGGCGCGCATCACGATCGCGAACCGCAAGCCGTTCCCGATGCCCTGGTTGGAGATCCGTCTGGCGCTGCCCGACGGTATCGAGCCCGAGTCCGCGATCGCCGGGACGTCGCGCGCGTCGGTCGGCGCCGGCTTCTCGCCAAAGGGCCACGAGCGCGTCGTGCTCGTGTTCCCGCTTCGCGCGACCCGAAGGGGGGCGTACGAGATCGGGCCCCTCCGGCTACGCAGTGGCGACTGGCTCGGGTTCTCGCATGTCGAGGCAACCTGGCCGGGATCGCCCTCGATCGTGGTGTACCCAAAGCCGCTGAGCGTCGCGGATCACCACCGCCCGTCCCTGCGCCCGCTCGCGGAA
Organism: Chloroflexota bacterium; assembly: GCA_025350745.1. Lineage (GTDB taxonomy): Bacteria > Chloroflexota > Limnocylindria > P2-11E > P2-11E > UBA4735. The sequence goes on from JANXXG010000330.1 coordinate 5,386, forward strand.
ACGGCGACCAAACGCGGGCTCCTGCCGGACCCGCTCCGCTTCCGGGGCGTGCGTGAGCATCGCAGCGGGGATCCGCGGAAGGAGATCCACTGGAAGGCGTCGGCGCGGCTGGGGTCGCTCCACACGAAGCAGTACGAGCCGGCGACGAGCCTCGACGCCGTGTTCCTTCTCAATGTCGCGACCTACGACCAATATTGGATCCAGGCGGACCCGGACGAAGCTGAGACCGTGATCTCGGCGACCGTCGAGCTCATGCGCCACGCCGCCGACGCGGGTCGTCAGATCGGTCTGGTGACGAACGGCATCGACAACGTCACCCACGAGCGGCCGCGCTCCGCGCTCGGCCGAGGCCCGCGACCGCTCACGCGCAGCCTGGAGATCCTCGCGCGCCTTGGTCCATACGCGTCGAACTCGCCGGAGGCGGTCTTCCTTCGCGCACGCGGCCGGCTCCCCTGGGGCGCGACGCTCGTCTGCGTGACCCCGGCCGTGGGCACGCATCTCGCCGGCGCGCTCATCGCACTGCGCCGGGCCCACCACCGAGTGCTCGTCGTCTCGATCGAGGAGCCGGCCGAGGGTGTGCGGGCGCGTCTCCACACGGCCGACGTCACCCTCGACTCGTTGCACCTCGGGACGCGTCGTGCCACGGGCTAGCGCGCAGGCGACCTTCGGAGCGGTCCTCGTGGCGCGCTGTGTCCTTGAGGGCACGTTGTTCGCGGCGCTCCTCGCGATGGCGCAGGTGGCGCTGCGCGGCGAGCGACCCGTACCGGTCGTCGCCGCCGCTCTCGCGCTCGCCGGTGCGGGCGTCCTGCTCGCGAGCGTGCTTCGCGATGCGCGGGCGGATCGTCAGAACATGACCATCGCCGTTGTGGCGATCGCGGGGGCCGCGGCGTTCGGGGTCGTGAACGCGAACACCCATCCGGACGGGCTTGAGATCCTGACGCGCGTCGTGCTCTTTGGGATCCTTGGGGAGGCGTTCGTCTGGCGGAATCTGGGCGTCGCGCGCGGGCTCGTCCGCTGGACGGACGCGCGGAACGCTGGATTTACCGCGATCGCCGCGATCGCGCTCGCTTCGGTCCTGCCGGGCACGCCCGACCGGACCGGGCTGATGATCGTCGGGCTCTCGGCGATCGCCGGTGCGGGGATCGCGCTGTCGCTGGCACGGTCCGCCGAGGAGCTCGCGATGGCCGGGCGTGAGGCCCGTGGGGGCACCAGCCGAACGACGGCTTCAGGGAGCGCGGTCCTGCTCGCGATCGTCTCGGTGGTCGGGGCGTTCCTTGCACCTCTGGCCGGCGATCTGATCGAGCGCGCTGGGAGGACCATCGCCCCGATCGTCGGCGATCTCCTGTACGGCGTCCTCCTCCTGCTCGGGTACGTCGCTGCCCTGTTCGTCGAGCTCTTTCGCGCCCTGTTCAACGGGAAGGGCCTTCCGCGCATCCTGCCGCCCACTGTTCCCTTGACCGAGCGCGAGGAGGCCGAAGCGATCCGGCAGATCGAGGCCAGCCGCCCCTTCGTGATCGGCGCAGTGGAGCTGCTCGTCGCGGCGATCGCCCTCATCGCGGTCGTGATACTCGTTGACCGCATGACCCGCGAACGCCGGCAGTCGCTGCCCGAAGGCGCGACGCTCGACCGCGAGTCGATGCCGGGAGAGGGTCTCGGAGCGTTCCTCGCCGGTCTCCTGCCGCGCCGCTCCCGGGGCCCGCGGCCCCCGCTGGACGACGGCACACCAGCCGGGGCGCTCCGGGCGCTCTACTGGCGCTACCTCGCGCGCGCTGCCGACTCCGGCGTGAGCTGGCGCGCGGTGGGGGAGACCCCTGCGGAGCATCACGATCGTGCGGTGGGTCACGGACCGCGGTTCGCTGCGGCTGCGGGACTGGTCCGGCTGTTCGAGGAGCTGCGGTACGGGGAGCGCGATCCCGACCCGGCCGGCGTCGCCTTGGCGCGGATCGCGATGGCCGCGATCGAC
>JANXXG010000287.1 GCA_025350745.1 Chloroflexota bacterium
CCACGGCGACCGCGCGAGTGCTCCCGAGAGCGCGCGCGTCGCGCTTCCATGCGGCGTACGTGGCGGCGGCGAAGCCCCACAGGGAGAGCAGGAGCGCGGCCCGGAGCGCGCCCGCCCCGATGTCGCCGAAGCTCATGGCGCCGGAGTCTGGTGCGCCGGGGGGATCGAGCCCGTCGGCGCCGTGTACACCTCGTCGTGCTTCGCGATCACCTGCGTCGCGCGGAATGTGCCATCGGCCGCGAACACTCCCTCGACGACGGCTCCGGCACCTTCGCGCAGGAGGCCAGGCGGCGCGCCGCTCCCGACGACCGGCAGCTTCGTCACGCCGTCGCTCAAGGTGAATGTCAGCGAGCGGGACGCCGGCTCGTACACGAGCGTGCCCGGGACGACCTGGCCGCCGATCCGGGCCGTCTGGCCCACACGGATGGCCCGCGTCGCGGCCTCGGTGGGGGTGAGGTAGTACACGGCGGACGACTGCAAGGTCTGGGTCGCGATGTATCCGATGACCACGGCGATCGCGAGTGCGGCGATGATCAGCACGCGGCGTCCGCCGATCCGGCTACCCGCGCTCACTCACCGTCACGGCGGCGGTAGCGGAATGACGCGAGGTACAGCGCGAGAGCGCCGAAGCAGATGACGTACGCAGCTGCGATGAAGCCGATGTTGTCGATGTTCATGCGCGCGCCTCGATGATCCGAGCCTGCCGGCGACGCTCGATGTCGACCCGTGCGGTCATGAGGTACGCGTACACGATCGTGAACGCGATCGTCATCGCGACGAGCGATGCGAGCATGCGCGGGTCCAACGTCGGTGAAAGGTCCGGCCGCAAGACGGTCGGCAGCTGGTGCAGGGCGTTCATCCAGGTGACCGAGAGGTGGACGATCGGCACGTCCACGACCAGAACGATGCCGAGGACCGCCGCGCGCGTCGCCCGGCGCTCGAGATCGTTCGACAGATTCCGGAGGAGGAGGTACCCGACGTACATCGCGAACATGACCGCCGTCGTCACGACCCGCGGCTCCCAGCTCCACCACACGCCCCAGGTCGGCTTGGCCCAGATCGAGCCGAGGACGAGGGTGAGGCCTGTGAACAGCACACCGATCTCGGCCGACGCGACGGCGATCGCGTCGAAGGCAGGCCGCTTCGTCCAGAGATACGCGATGCTCGCGAGGAACACGACCACGAAGGCAAGGTAGGCGAGCCACGCGTTGGCGACGTGCACGTACAGGATCCGCACGACGTTGCCCATCGCGGCGTCGGGCGGCGACCAGATGAGGGCCATCCAGAGCGCCACGAACAGCGCCACGACGCTCGCAGCCCCGAGGACGGGACGCGCCCGGATCGCTGCGGTGGGCCGTGCGATGCTGTCGATCATTCGAGTGCTGTGGGAACGATGGTAAGGCCGAGCACCGAATACACCAACGCAAATGCGATAAGCAGGCCGGTCCAACCAAGCGCACCGGTCGCGTCACCGACGATCGCAGCCGCGGTCCCGTTCGTCGCCGCGACGAGCTGCGGCACGAGCACGGGAAGCGCGAGGATCGGAACGAGCGCGCCGCGGGCCCGGAGGCGCAACGCGAGCGTCACGAACAGCACGATCACCGGCGGCAGGCCGAGCACGCCGGCGACGAGGACCAGAGCGAGGTGGCCGGGGAGCGCGATCGCGAGCGAGAGCAGCACCCCGGAGAGGAGACCGCCGACGAGCGCGACCAGGGCGAGCAGTGCGGTGAGCGCGACGACCTTTCCCCCGTAGAGCGCATCGCGGCCGCCGGGAAGAGCGAGGATCGCGTCGATGGCGTCGTCCTCGAGCTCGCGGTCGAACGAGCGTGTCGTCGCGAGGATCGCCGCGAAGGCCATCGCGATCCAGAACAGCGCGGCCGCGACCGGGGGCTGTCCGGCGGCGAGGGGCCCAACGGCGAGGCTCTCCACGAGGATGAGCGTCGCGACGAACGTGATGGCCGCGACGAAGCCGTCCGGGTGTCCGCGCTCGGCGAGCGCCTCCCGCGCGGCGATGCGCCAGATGCGTGCGATCGTCACGAGAGGTGCACCACGCGATTCGCGCTCGCGTCCAGCTCCGGCCGGCCGTGCGTCGCGATGACCACCGCGCGACGCTCGCCGGCGAGCACGCGGATCTTCTGCATGAGCCGGGTTGCCGCGGCGTCGTCGATCTCCGCGAACGGCTCGTCGAGCAGCACGAGGTCGCAGCGCTCGATGTCGATGCGCGACAGCGCGGCCCGCCGCCGCTGACCCGCGGAGAGCGTCTCGACCGGGCGATCCGCATCCCTCGCGGTGAGTCCCCACGACGCGAGCGCCGGACCCACCGCGTCCGGTGAGACCCCGCGGAACGATGCGAGGAACCGAAGGTTGTCGCGCGCCGACACGCCGTGCAGCAGCCCGGGGCGCTCACCGAGATAGAGGGTCCGCTCGGGCACCACGCGTGTTCCCCTGCTCAGGGGAATGAGACCAGCGAGCGCGCGAAGGAGGGTCGATTTTCCCGCGCCATTCGGGCCGCGGACCACGGTGACGCCCGGCGCGATCTCGAGGTCGAACCCGCGAAGGATCGCCCGGTCACCAAGGACGACCGTCACGCCGCGCAGGGCCGCCGTACTGTTCACCCGCGGATGATGCGGCTTTTCGCGCTCTCGCTCGCCGCCGTCCTGCTGGCCGGCTGCGTCGAGCCACGGGCGACCGATCCGATCCAGCGCGGCCGGCAGGTGTACCGCGAGAAGAACTGTGCGAGCTGCCACCAGATCGGGACCGACGGCGTGACGACCGGGCCGGCGCTCACGCACGTCGGGACCGCCGCCGAAGCCCGCCGACCGGGTGCCAGCGCGGAGGAGTACCTCATCGAGTCGATCCGAGACCC
>JANXXG010000296.1 GCA_025350745.1 Chloroflexota bacterium
GACGGTCATCTCCGACGGCGCGCGTGCCCGGGACATCCTCATTCGCGACGGCGTCGTCATCGCGCTCGTCGAGCCCGGGGCATCCACGGCCGAGACGGAGATCGACGCGAGCGGCCTCTTCGCGCTCCCGGGGATCGTCGACGCGCACGTGCACTTCAACGATCCCGGCCGCGCGGACTGGGAAGGCTGGGCGCATGGCAGCCGCGCCGCAGCGGCGGGGGGTGTGACGACCGTCATCGACATGCCGCTCAATTCGCTCCCACCGGTGATCGATGGCGCCGCCTTCGATCTCAAGCGCGCTGCAGGCGAGCGATCGTCCATCGTCGACTTCGCGCTCTGGGGCGGCCTCGTGGGCACGGATCCGCGTCCGCTTCGCGAGCTTGCCGCGCGAGGGGCCGTCGGGGTGAAGGCGTTCCTGTGCGACAGCGGTGTGCCCGAGTTCCCGGCGCTCGCGGATCAAGACCTCGCCGCCGCGATCAGCGCAGCGGCGTCAGCCGGGCTCCTCGTCGCGCTGCACGCCGAGGACGAGACGCTCGTGCATGAGGCGACCGGACGGGTCATAGCCTCGGGTCGCCAGGATCCAGGCGCCTGGCTGGCGTCGCGCCCGCCGCTCGGCGAGATCCGCGCGGTCGCGCGGCTGTGCGCCGCCGCAAAAGGCACCGGGGCACGGATCCACGTCGTTCACCTGTCGGCCGCGGATGCGCTCGGCGCCATCGGAGTCGCGCGCGCCGACGGCACGGACATCACGGTCGAGACCTGTCCCCACTATCTCGTGTTCGACGACGCGGACGTCCTTGTGCAGGGTCCGCTGCTCAAGTGCGCGCCGCCGATCCGGGAGCGCGCGAATCGCGAGGCGCTCTGGGACGCGGTCTCCGGTGGACGGATCGACCTCATCGCGTCGGATCACTCGCCGTGTCCCAAAGAGGCGAAGACCCGCGGGAAAGATGACATCTTCGCCGCGTGGGGCGGGGTGGCCGGCGTGCAGTCGCTGCTTCCCGCGACCTTCACGGAGGCCGTCCGTCGCGCCCGAGGCGACCTCGACCCGCGCGCCATCGCGGGCTTCGTCGCCTGGCGCCTTGCCGCGAGACCGGCTGATCGCTTCAGGCTGTCGCCGCGCAAGGGTCGGATCGGGAGGGGGTCCGACGCGGACATCGTCCTGTTCGATCCCACGCGAGAGTGGTCGCTCGAGCCGGCGGCCGTGCAGACGCGAAGCGGTCTCACGCCGTACGCCGGCCGATCGTTCACCGGCGCCGTCGTGCGAACGCTCGTCCGCGGCACAACGGTCTATGTGGACGGAAAGTTTCCCGCCCGGCCCGGTCACGGCCGCTTCGTCGCGGCGGCGCGCGCGGCATGAGGATCACCGGCGGGACCGTGCTCTCGATGCGGCCCGGCGACTCGCCCGCGGTGCGCGACGTGTTCGTGGAGAACGACCGCATCGCCCAGTTCGGCCAGAGCGCCGGTGGCGAGGTCATCGACGCGAGCGGCTGCTACGTCATGCCCGGCCTCATCCAGACCCACATCCACCTGGTGCAAACGATCTTCCGCGGGCTTGCCGAGGAGCTCTCGCTCCTCGAGTGGCTGCGCGACCGCATCTGGCCGCTCGAGGCCGCGCACGACGAGGCTTCGCTCCGGGCGACCGCGCGGCTCGGTCTCCTCGATCTTCTGACGACCGGGACGACCACGATCCTGGACATGGGGACCACGCACGGCGGCGATGTCATCGCGGAGGAGCTGGTCTCATCGGGCATCAGGGCCCGATTCGGGCAGACGATGATGGACGGCGGCGACGGCGTACCGAAAGGGCTCCGCGAGACCACCGGCGCCTCACTGCATGCGAGCGCGCGCCTCGTGATGAAGTGGAACGAGGCGGCCGACGGCCGCATCGGCTACGCGTACGCGCCGCGCTTCGCGCTCTCCTGCACTCGGGAGCTGCTCGAGGCGGTCGGTGATATCACGAAGCGGTTGGGCCTGCTGGTGCACACCCACTCGAACGAGAACGTGACGGAGCGGTCACTCATCGAAGCGGCGACCGGGCAGGCGCCGATCGCGTATCTGGATGGCGTCGGTCTGGTGAACGAGCGAAGCGTCATCGCGCACGGTGTCCATCTGGACGACGCCGAGGTCGCGACCCTGCGCGAGCGTGGCGCGGCCATCACGCATTGCCCCTCGTCCAACCTGAAGCTCGGGAGCGGCATCGCCGACGTGCGGGCCCTTCGCGAGCGGGGGATCATGGTGGGCATTGGCGCCGACGGAGCGGCCTGTAACAACAGATTGGACGGGTTCGATGAGCTCCGCCTCGCGGCACTGCTCGCCGCGTCGCTGCACGGTCCCGGCGCGCTCAGCGCGTCGGACGTCCTCGCGATGGGGACGCGGGATGGCGCGCGCGCGATGCGACTCGATGCCGAGATCGGGACGCTGGAGGTGGGGAAGAAGGCGGACGTCATCGTGCTTGACGCTGAGCGCCTTGCCGGACCGGGCGGAGATCCGGCCACACGGATCGTGTACGGCGGCGGGTCTCGAGCTGTCCGCGATGTGATCGTGGACGGACAGGTCATCGTGCGGAGCTTCGTGCCGGTGACATTGGATGCCGCCGAGGTCCAGGCCCGCGCGGCCGAAGCCCTGCCGTCGCTGACGAAGCGGGCCGGTCTCTGACCGGGGCGGAGATCGTCGTTGCGACCGGCGACAGCGAGATCGATGCGGAGGTCATCGCGAGTCGGCTACGCGCGGCGAACATTCCGGCCCGGATCCGCTACGACTCGCAGGCCGGCATCCCTCGCCAGATCGCACCATCCGGTCTCGGCTTCGGTCCGGGCGCGTTCCGCGTCGCCGTGCCGGCCGAGCACGCGGCCGAGGCGCGCGAGATCGTCTCCGAGGTCGAGACCCGGCCATCGCGCCGCAGCCCACTGTTTCGCGCGATCGCGATCGTCCTGCTCGTGTCGTTCGTGCTCGTGTGGGTCCCCGGGGTCATCGGCGCCATCGCCGCGGTCTTCGGCTTGCCTCGCTGATCAGGTGAGCCAGCGGCGCTCGGGCACGAGGAACACGCCGGCCGGTCGGTCGGAGAGCGCGTCCTCGATGCGCCGAGCGGTGAAGTCGCTCATCGGGCGGGGCAGCGCATCGACGGCGAACCAGCCGCACTCGCTGATCTCCGTCCGATCGGCGGCGTACGGCTCGGGCGACCCCGGCGCGAGCGACGCGCGGAAGACGAAGTGATGCCAGCCGAGCGCGCCGTGCGGCTCCCAGTACACGCCGGTCATCCGTTCGATCGAGAGCGGCACGCCGACCTCTTCGAGCGCCTCCCGTCGAGCGGCCTGCTCCGCGGATTCGCCGGGGTCGGCCCCGCCGCCGGGCAGCTCCCAATTGAGCTCGCCGTACGTGTGATGCACGAGCAGCACCCGGTCGTCGCGGACGATGACGGTGGCCGCGCCGAAGACGCTCGGCCGGGACTCGACCGCGATGACCGGTAGGCCGGCCGCGACCCACGCGCCGAAGCCGCCGATGACGTCGGTCGTCTCGGTGAAACCGAGCTCTCGCAGCCGCAGCGCGGCGAAGCTCGACGAGTAGCCGTCCCTGCAGATGAGCACGATCCGGCCGGTGCGACCGGCGAGGGCGGGGCTCGGGTGGCCGGATGCCGCGTCGACCCGCCACTCGAGGACGCTCAGCGGAACGTGGATCGCGTCGGGGATGACGCCCTCCTGGAGACGTACGTCGTTCGAGCGCGTGTCGACGAGCGTCGCGCCGTCGCGCACGGCGGCCGCTGCCTCGACCGGGGTGAGTCGGGGCAGCCTGGCCTGCGCCGCCGCGAGGACGTCGTTGATGTTCGGCAGACCCACACTCCTATAGTCCCTCACCAGTGAGGGTGGATGTCGCGCGCGATCTCGACGGCGCCCTCGCATCGCTCGCAGCCGTCCCGGGAGCGGATGTCCTGAACGGCGGCACGGACCTCATGGTGGAGATCAACTTCGGCCGCAAGCGGCCGACCGCGGTCATCGCGATCGACCGTGTCGCCGAGCTCCGCGAGCTGTCGAAGAACGGGACCGTGCGGGTGGGCGCGGGCGTGACGTTCACCATGCTGCTCGAGCGCGATCACGGCTCCAGCGCGCTGCGGGAGGCCGCCCGGACGGTCGGCTCCCCACAGATCCGGAACGCCGCCACGATCGGGGGGAACGTCGCGACCTCGTCACCCGCCGGTGACGCCCTCCCGGTGCTCGCCGCGCTCGACGCCATGGTGCATCTGCGGTCGTCCCGCGGCGGGCGCGTCGTGCCGTTCCGCGCGTTCATGACCGGGCCGAAGAAGAACGTCCGGGCAGCCGACGAGCTGGTGACCGCGATCGAATGGAATGACGCCGGTCCGGCGCAGGTCTTCATGAAGGTCGGGACAAGGAACGCGATGGTCATCGCGGTCGCCGGCCTCGCGCTTGTCGCTGACCGGGTGCGCGGACGGATCGGCGTCGGCCTGGGGTCCTGCGGACCGACGATCCTCCGCGCACCCCTGGCCGAGGCCTTCGCGGCGGGACTGTTCGACGAGGCCGGGTGGCGCCCGTTCGCGCCGAGTACCGGCGCCTGCGCTGAGTTCGGTGCCTTGATCGCGACCGCCGCCCGTCCGATCGACGATGTGCGCGGGACCGCGGCGTACCGCCGCCACGTGCTCGCCGTCATGGGCGCCCGGGCGCTCGCGCGCGTCGCCCCGATAGAGCGGACCGCCTGATGCGGATCGAGCTGCGGGTCAACGGGTCGATGCGGGCCGCGGAGGCGCGCGACGGCGAATCGCTGCTCTCGTTCCTCCGCGAGGAGCTTGCGCTTCCGGGCAGCAAGAACGCGTGCGAGCAGGGCGAGTGCGGATCGTGCTCGGTCATGCTCGACGGCGCGCTCGTCTGCAGCTGCCTCGTGCTCGCCGGAGCGTGCGCGGGCAAGTCGGTGGAGACCGTCGAGGCCCTCTCCACCACCGAGACCCTGCATCCGATCCAGCAGGCGTTCCTCGACGCCGGCGCCGTGCAGTGCGGCTTCTGCACCCCGGGATTCATCGTGGCAACGAACGCGCTGCTCGCGACGAACCCCGAGCCGCGCGACGCGGAGATCCGCGAGGCCCTGTCCGGGAATATCTGCCGCTGCACCGGGTACGGAAAGATCCTCGAGGCCGTGCATGCCGCGGCGCGAGGCGTCCGATGAGCATCGCGGTCAGCGCAGTGAGCACGGGCGAGCGAGGCGAGGTGGACGCGTTCTATCGGCGTGAGCTCGGCCGCGACGTCGAACTCGAGGCCGATCAAGAAGTGTTGACCGCCCGTGATGGCGGCGTTGTCGTGGCGGCCTTGCGCCTCTGCCCCGAGGCCGGGACGCTCCTCCTGCGCACCGTCGTCGTTGCCGGCGGTCGCCGCGGCCAGGGGATCGGCCGATCGCTCCTCCTCAAGGCATCAAAGGCGATCGGCAGCCGCGAGTGCTGGTGCTTCCCGTGGAGCTACCTCGAGCGGTTCTACGGGGCGATCGGATTCGTTCGGGTCGCCGACGCGAGCGTGCCGATGGCACTGCACCATCGTTGGAACCAGCGCGAGGGCATCCCGACGTACCGGTCGGCGATGCCATGACCGTCGCTGCACACGCGCGCGTCCGCGGGATCGTCGGCGAGTCGATCATCCGACCCGACGGTCCCCCGAAGGTGAAGGGCGAATTCGAATACGCGAGCGACCTCTGGCAGGACGGGATGCTCCACGGTGCGACGTTGCGAAGCCCGCACGCGCACGCGCGCATCGTGTCCATCGATACCTCGACGGCGCGCGCGGTCCCCGGTGTCCGTGCGGTCCTGACCCACGCGGATCTGCCGACGGCGGAGCTCTTTGGCCTGATGAAGAGCGACCAGTACCCGCTTGCCGGAACGAAGGTCCGCTTCATTGGCGATCCCGTCGCGCTCGTCGCGGCCGATGACGAGCGAACTG
>JANXXG010000310.1 GCA_025350745.1 Chloroflexota bacterium
GCCGTGGCTCCACCGAACCAGTGGATGTAGCTCGCGAGGTAGACGCCGACCGGGAAGATGGCGAATGACAGGAACAGGAACGCGGCGTTCAGTCCCTTCCGGGCAAGGAGGTCGAGTGGTCCGCCGGTGCCCGGGCGGCCGCGCTCGTACGCGTATGCGGTGACCGCGAGCGACACGACAAGGACGCCGGCCAGGGCGTAGAACGACGCCCACTTGGACGCCGCGCCCAGGCCGAACAGGGCACCCGCGATGAGCAGATCGGCCCACGATGAGAGCCGCGGACGGTGGGCCGCGACGATGAAATACCAGCCCGCGACGATGAAGAGCCCGACGTAGATGTCGTTCATGCCGATCCGGGCCTGCGCGAACATCGACCCGTCCAGGACGACGACGACCCCCACGAGCACGGGGATGATCCGGGACCGGAACAGCCGGCTTGCGAGCAGCACGAGCATGAACGCGAGCAGCGACCCGGCGATGACCCCAGGGAGCCGCCACGACAGGGCGAGCCGTCCGGTCTCGATCCGCTCCGCGGTCCCTGCACCGACCGCGACCAGCGTGTCTCCAGTGGTGTCGACCCCGAGCCGGGTCCCGCTGCTCGGGATCGCCGCGAACGGTGAGAGGCCGTGTACGTCGACCACGACCACTCTCCCGTCAGCGACGGCGTAGAGGAAGTCGGTGCGCGGCACGACCGTCATCGCGGTCACAGCCGCCGCAAACGTGCCGGTCCTCGCATTGGCAAGCGGCACGGTGTCCTTGTGGCCATCGTTGACGTCGATCGAGTCGAGGACGGGCTCGTCCGCGCGAGCGAGCACGATCGCGCCGGGACCCTGGGCGAACGCGATCGCGCGCTCCTTGGCCACGCCCGGATAGACCTTCGATTCGGTCAAGGTCGCGGGGTCGAGCACGTGCACCGACCCGGTCGGGTCGAGGACGTAGAGGTCCGAGCCGTCCAGCTTGCTCGCGAAGCCGATGGCCGGAACATCAACGACGACTGGATCCGCGGTGATGGACGGGAACGAGGCGGTCCACGTCGCCGTGCCGACGATCACCCGGCCACGGACCACGGCGAACGCGGTGACGGGCCCCGGGCGCGGCAATGCGTGGAATGCGAGCCCTTGTCGGAGGGGCTCGCGCGAAGCGCGGGTCACCAGATCGAACGCAAGGTCACCCACCTCGTCCTTTGTGACGACGTACAGATGATCGCCGTCGACCGCCATCGCGATCGGTGCGGCGAGCATCGTCGCAAGTCGCCGCGGGTCGGCGCCGTTCCGATCGCGCAGCTGGATCGTGCCGTCGCTGAGGCCGTAGACCCGCGTGCCGTCGTTGGAAACGGTGAAGGCCGTGACATTCGCGGGTGCGGGCTCGCTGCCGGTCACGCGGTCATCGCCGAACGCGAGAACGCCAAGGGCCATGATCTCCTTCGCGAGGTGCGGGTGCGTCCATTCGTAGGGGTCCCGTTGGGCCAGGAGCTCGAACGCCGTGCGCGCGTGATAGACCTCGTCGAAGTACATGTCGCGCGGCCAATCGAGCCGGAACCCGCGACTCCCGAGGACCACGAGCCCCACCATCACCGCGAGGGCGAGATCGCTCCGCATCGCCGGTCCCCCGATCGAGAACGCCGGCGGCAGCGTCCACCGCGTGCCCGCCGCCACGGGTGGCGTCCCGGCCACAGGCGTCGCCTCGGCGCTCGGCGCGAGGCTCGCATCGCCGGCCAAAAGGAGGAAGCAGCTATAGAGCGCGAGCCCGAGCAGCGCGACCGCGAGGACGACCTGCCCGGGTCGGGTGAAGATCGTTGCCTCGAGCCACGGCGGTGCGAGCAGGTCATCCTGCGGATATCGGGTGAACGCGAAATAGAGGGTCAGGAAAAAGCCGCCGGCGATCAATAGGTACGGCACGAGCACGCGACGCCGGGCGACGGCGAACGGCAGCAGCAGGACGAGCGCCGGGAAGAGGTAGCGCTCGTGTGCGCGGGTCGGCAGGAAGTAGAACGCCATCACCGCGACGGCACCGGCCGCGATCAGCGCCGCGGTGTCTCGTCGCCACCAGAGTGGGACCACCGACGCGACAAGACCGAGCCCGAGCAGGATCGCGCTCGGGACGAACCATCCGGCGTCGTCCTTCCAGAAGTCGAGGAAGATGCTCGGCAGGTTGAACGCATACAGGGACGAGTACGGGTACGTCTCGGACGCGCTGCGAACGAGCCCGATGAACGCACCCGGGGTCATGCCGAAAGGCAGCGCGAGTAGGAGCATCGTGACCGCGGCGGTCCCCGCCGCCCGCGCGATCGCGCCACGGTCGCTCGACCGGATCGTCTCGACGAGCGCCGCGACGAGCACGACGCCGAGCACGAGTCCGAACTGCGGCTTCGTCATCGTCGCGACGCCCGCGAGCAGGCCCGCGAGCGTCCAACGCCTCGAGCCCGCCGCGATCAGGGCGGCGAGGAACGGGAGCGTGCCAACGGCGTCGACCTGGCCCCAGTACGGACCGGCGAAGATCGGTGCCGGCTGCAGCATCCAGATACCCGCCGCGAGCACCGCGGCGGTCTCGCCGCCGTACCGTCGCACGAGCGGCACGAGCAGCAGCACGATCCCGATGTCCGCCGGGATGCTGATCGCCTTCACCGCGAGTCGCAGGAGGTCGCCGTGGAACACGGTGCCCAACAGCCAGAGGACATAGAGGAACGCGGGCGGGTAGTCGCTGAAGTAGCCCGGCTCATAGAACCGCGCGGGGCCGACCGAGGCGAGCTTCTCGGCCCAGGCCATGAACGTGCCGACATCGGATGGGAACCCCGCGGTCCGGATGACGAGGAGCCGGAGAACGACGCCGACGATCACGACGGCCGCGATCGCGATATTCGCGCGGCGACGCGCCGCTGCCGTGCGATCTTCCGCCGCGTCCGTCATTGCCACCAGCCATACCGGATGATCGCGACCGTCGCGTAGATGTTGAACGCGATGGCGATCGCAGTGGCGACGAGGAACAGGATGGACGGGCGTGACCGCCACACCCCGTTCCGCAGCGCGTCACCGCTCACGGCGAGCGCGACGAGGAACGGCTGCGCGTCGATGCTGAAGCGGTAGCCGAGCTGCCCGAAACCGACGGTCGCGTGAGTGACGTCGGGAATGAGCGCGAGACCCGCGGCGAGGGCGGTCGCTGTGACCGCGGCCGACCGCCGCGCGCCTTGAAGGCCGGCGAACGCATAGAGGAGCGCCGGTGTCGTGAGGAACAGGCCCATGCCGGCGAAGCGTGGACGAAGGAAGTACCAGACGTTCGGCACGAAGTCCGGTGGCTCCATGAAGATCGCGTAGAAGTGGCGAGGGAGGTAGGAGAGCGAGAACAGCCCGTGATCGAAGAAGAAGTCACCGTCGGCGAGTCGCACATAGCCCGCATCGCCGATCGTGCCCCAACGCAGGATGTTGTAGCCGGCATACACGATCAAGAGCGGGACCCCGCCCGCGATGACGCGGACCAGGGTGCGCGGGAATGGCGCACCAGCGCGCCGCGCCGCGAGCATCGCGAGCGCTGGCACCACCGCCGCGACCGGCAGGCGGGCGAGCGCGGCGAGGCCGATCGCCAGGCCGATGCCCCACGCCGCACCGCCCCGCGCAGCGATCAGGAACGCGACGGACGTGAAGAGCATCGCGACGGCGTGCGCGGCGAACCACGCGCGGCCATCGGCGCTCGTGAACAACAAGGTCGTGCCGAAGGCCGAGAGGAGCGCGCCGGTCAGCGCGACCCAACGTGGGGCGCCGTACGCGCGGAGCGCGAGATAGAGGACGCCGGCGGATGCGCCGCCGCAGATCTGCGACACGACGTCCTGCGCGGTCGCGGTCCCGAGGAACAGGAGTGGGATCGCGAGGACCGCCGGAAGCGGCGGGTACGCCACACACCATCGGCCATCGCCGCAGGACAGGAGCTCGTTCAGCCACGGCGGGTCCGTGGTGAGCCAGTAGCGGCCGTGGAGGAACGCGTCAGCCAAACGGCCGTAGTAGTCGTAGACGGTGGGCGCGCCCCACCCCAGGATCAGGTAAGCGACGACGGCCAGAGCACCCACAGCGATGGCGATGGATGGTTCCCCACCCCACCACGACCGGTCGGCCGGCCCCGTCCGCCGCATGCGCATCACAGCGAGAACGCTAGCGTTATCGCGTTGTGACCGAACGGCTTCCGGGTCTCTCCTTCTTCTTCCCCGCCCGTGACGAGGAGCTGAACGTCGCGCCGATGGTGGCGCAGGCGCTGACCGCGCTGCCCGAGTACGCGGACCGCATCGAGGTCACGGTGATCGACGACGGCAGCAGCGACGACACCGGGAAGATCGCGGACGCGCTTGCCCAGACGGATCCGCGGGTCAAGGTCATCCACAACCGTCCCGGCCGCGGGTACGGCGGTGCGGTGCGCGCGGGTTTCATGAGCGCGACGCAGCCGTTCATCTTCTTCACCGACGGCGATCAGCAGTTCGAGGTCGCCGACTTCGGCAGACTCGTCGCGGCGCTCGGTCCGGACGTTGACGCGGTGATCGGGTACCGCATCAAGCGCGCCGACCCGTGGCGCCGCCTGCTCGTGTCGGGCGTGTACAACCGGCTCATCAAGGTGTTGTTCGCGGGCGGATGGCGCGACGTCGACTGCGCGTTCAAGCTCTTCCGCGCGGACGTGTTCACGCGGGTGCCCCTGTCACAGGTGAAGTCGAACGGCGCGTTCTTCTCTCCGGAGCTCCTCATCACGCTCCGCGCGCAGGGCATCCGGATGCGCGAGGTGGGCATCCCTCATCACCCCCGCATGCACCACGAGCCGAAAGGCGCGCCGCCGACGGTCATCATCAGGGCGATCCGGGATCTCCTGCTCCTGCGTCTTTCGATGTGGATCGACCCCGACCGATAACGGCTACCGCTAACGCTTCGTTCGTTTCGAGCTAACGCTTCGTTCGTTTCGAGCTAACGCTCGAGTCGCCAGATGTCGGCGTGCGTCTCCCGCCTGCGGATCACCCTGGCGCGGCCGTTCTCGACGATCGCGACCGCAGGTCGGGGGTGATGGTTGTAGTTGGAGGCCATTGCGACGCTATAGGCGCCGGCGGCCGGGATGGCGAGGATCTCGCCCGGATCGGGCGACGGCAGCGCGACATCCCGGATGAGGAGATCCCCGCTCTCGCAGTACTTGCCCGCGATCGCGACGTGCTCAGCCGGCGCCGCGGTCGGCCGGTCGGCGAGCACGGCCGTGTACTCGGCGCCGTACAGGGCGGGCCTGATGTTGTCTCCCATCCCACCGTCGACCGACACGAAGGTGCGTATCCCGGCGACCCGCTTGGTCCCGACGACGCGATACAGCGCGACCCCGGCGCGGCCAACGAGGGACCGGCCGGGCTCGAGGTAGATCGTTGCCTTTCGCAGCGCGTCCACCGACCGGATGGGGCCGGTGACCTCGTTGGCGTACGCGAGAAGATCGAGCACGGCATCTCCGGACCGCAGCGGGATCGCGAGACCGCCACCGACGCCGATCTCGCGTAGGGCCGTACCGGTCGACGCGCGGATGTCACCGGCGAGCTCGGCCAGCGCTTCGCCCAGCTCGCGGTAGCGCAGAGGCTCGTGGAGCTGGGTCCCGAGGTGGGCGTGGATGCCGACCAGCGTCAGGTTCTTCGTCGCGACGATCGCGCGGCATTGTGCGAGCGCGTCGCCGCCCGCGATCGGCGCGCCGAACTTGCTGTCGAGCATGCCTGTCCGAAGATGCGGATGGGTGTCCGCATCGATGCCCGGCGAGACGCGCAGCCAGACCGGCTGTGGTGTCGAGCGCCGAGCGACGATGCGGCCGAGCCGCTCGATCTCTTCGGCGCCGTCGATCACGATGCGGCCGACCCCGAGCCGCAGTGCCGCGCGCAGCTCGTCATCCGTCTTCGCGTTCCCGTGCAGCTGGGTCCGCGCCATGGCGAATCCGGCGCGCTTCGCGGCGAGCAGCTCGCCCAGGGATGCGGCGCTGGCGTCGGCATCGGCGCGCGCGAGCAGCGAGGCGACACCGCGGAGCGCGCAGGCCTTGATCGCGTACGACACCCGGATCGGGCGGGCGGCGCGGAATGCCGCAGCGTAACGACGGTACGCGTCGCGGATGGTCGCCGCGTCGTAGACGTACAGCGGCGTGCCAAGCCGGTCAGCCAGAGCGACGACGTCGGCGCCCCCGACCCGCAGACGTCCGGCCCGGTCGACGCCCGTCGCGAGCGGCCAGACCGCTGGGTCGATCACGTCCGGCTCTGCTCAGCCGTTCGCGGAGCCGCTCGAGCCGGGGTCCGAGCCACTGGAGCCGGGGTCGTCGGGAAGGCTTTCGATGAATTGCCGGAACACGCCGAGCTCGCCGACGTCCTCGTCATCCTGACCGGCTGCGGCGATGGACGAGCGATCGATGACGTTGACGGCCACAAGGATCCGGGCATCGCAACGGACGGCCAGCGCGATGGCATCGGAGGCTCGGGAGTCGATCTCGATCTCGTGCTCGCCGACCTGGAGGAAGACGCTGCCGTGGAAGACGCTGCCCGTGCCGGACGCCTCGGTGACCAGATCCTTGACGACCACGCGAGTGATCTCCACTCCGATCGCCCGGAGCATCGACATCATGAGGTCGTGCGTCAGGGGCCGATCGCTCGGGATCCCGGCGATACGCGTGGCGATGCTGTGCGCCTGGTCGGCTCCGATCCAGATGGGCACGAGCCTCTCGGAATCGTATGGCTGCAAGAGAACGACGTGTTGGCCGGTAAGCACGTGCACCCGGACTGACTCGACGGTGCAGAGAACGAGACCATCCGGACCCGTCGGTCGTTCTGATCCTTCTGAGTTGGGCTCGCCCACGGGAAAATGCTACCCGTACCGGCTGCGCTGGGTGCCGCGCGGTGTCCGGTCGCGAAGCACGAATACCAGCACGAGGCCGGCGAAGAAGCCGAAGAGGTGGGCGAAGTACGCGACCTGATCGCTCGCGACGTGACCCGGCAGGCGCAACGACACGAACGCGTCCAGGATCTGGATGACGATAAAGAAGCCGATCACGACGATCGCCGGCAGCTGCAGCACGGTGATGAAGATCCCAAGGAAGATCAGCGTCTTGACCCGCGCGCCTGGGAACAGCACGAGGTACGCGGCAAGGACGCCCGCGATGGCGCCGGAGGCGCCGAGCATCGGACCTGGCGACACGATCCCCTGGCCGACGGCCGCGACGACCCCGCACAGCAGGTAGAAGAGGAGATATTGGCCGCTCCCGAGCCGCTCTTCGACGTTATCGCCGAACACCCAGAGATAGAGCATGTTGCCGATGATGTGCAGCCATCCGCCGTGCAGGAACATGTGGGTGACGAGCGGCACGAAGGTATTCACCGACCACGCGCCGCTCGCAAGGTCGGCCGTGAACCGAGACCAGTCGAACGCGTACCGGTCGTAGAACGCTTCGAGCGCACCCGGGGTCCGCTGCAGGCTCACGATGTACAGCCACACCACGATGTTCACGAACAGCAGAAGCCGATTGACGATCGCCGGGCCGCGGGTCGGATTGGAGTCCGAGAACGGGATCACCGGCTGAGGTCGGTCGCCGCGATCTTCGACCCACTGGCCGTGTACACGACGCGAAGCCCCTCGGACACGAAGAATGACGTCGGCGCCGGAAGGTCGCGGGGCAGGGCGAAGCGGGCGACCTCCCGGCCGTCGCGGGTGAGCTGCACGATCCGCCTGCCGGGCGCGTCGAGCAGATAGATGTTCCGTTGTGAATCCAACGCCTGGATCGCCGTGGCTCGCACGGGCTCGCCGACCCATTTGATCGCGAAGTCGACCTTCGTCGCTGTCGTGGCGAGACCGATCCGCTTGAACAGCCCGACGTCGCCGGCCGTGGTGGTGACCCAGACGCTGCCGTCGATGGCCGCGGAGGTGATGCTGTTCGGTGCGAATGGCTGAGCGAGGACCGGGTCCGCCACGAGGAACTTGTCCTTGTCGCCCTCGTGCCGCCAGATCTGTCCGGAGGCCGCATCGAGCACGTAGAGGTTGCCGGTGAAGCTCAGTAGGCGGGTCGCGCTCTTCCACTTATCGCTCCCCGGCAGTGCGACCTCGACCACCGTGTTGCCCTCCGCCTTCCAGATCTTGTTCTGGTCGTCCAGTGCGAAGAGCGCGTTGTCGATGGCGGCCACGAGGGTCGGGGACCCGACGCCGGCTTTCCCCTTTTGCATCACCACCCCCGCGACCGTCGTGCCTGGCGGCTGTTCGAAGATGCGCCACAGCCGGCCGCTCCCGGGGTCGGTGGCGTAGAGACCGAACTGCGTTTGGGCGAAGGTTCCGGCCTTCGCGCCCGCGGCCTGGGTGCCGAGATCGATGAGCACATCGTTCACCCGATCCGACAGGGAATCCGCGCGCGCGCTGAGCGCGGCGATCTGCGGCGCGCTCGCACCTGGCGCATTTGACGCGTCCTTGAGGTGTGCGCGGGCCGACTCGATCTTCTGGCGGGCCCGGTCCTCATCAGGGCTCGGTCTGCGATCGAGGAAGGACTGGGCGGAGTCGAGATCGGTCTGGACCGCGAGGATCGCGAGGTTGTAGCTGGCCACCACGTTGTTCGCCTGGAAGTCGCGCACGACGACTGCGCCGATGATCAGGGAGACGCCGAGCAGCGCCACCGCGAGGAGACTGATGAGCCGCTGGCTGCGCCGACCCTGTTCGCGCGCCGTCTGCATCGGTCGACCAAGCCTCGGCGACCGGTGCGGCATCAGCTCGAGCCCGACGGCCACTCCCTTCGTGACCGCGCCGGCCGCCGGAGCGGTCATTGCCCCGACCGCCCGTCCGATCCGCGGTCGCCGCCGCCAGATCCAATCGACGCGAGAGCGAATGGTCTCGGCGACGAGCACTTCATCGGGCGGACGATTCGGCTCGGGCACCGACACGATCCGTGGAGCCGTGGTCATCGCGGGCGAGATCTCGATGAGCACCACGCTGTCGCTGCCGGTGCCGCCAGCCGAAACGAACTTCTCGTGGAGCGCTTCCGCGGCGGCCCGGGGATGGAGCGTCACCGCCGCGTTCAGCAACGCGTCGGCGCCAAGGGCCTCGATGGCCTGTCCTCCCGCGAGGATGATCGTGTCGCCTGGCTCGACCGTCTGCTTCCAGACCGACGGCAGGAGGTCCGGGTCGCTGCCGAGCGACGCGGCGCGCCGGACCGTGGTCCGGTGCACGAAGTCCGCGAGCTCGTTCGGATCATCTCCGGGAAGGAAGAGTCGCGCCCGGCGGACCAGGAAGATCTGAGCCTGTCCGATGTGGGCCGCATAGAGGTCGTTGTTCACGAGGACCGCGCATGCGGCATGGAGCGTGACGCGCCCACGCTGATCGCGCAGCTTCACCGCGGCGCGCCGATTCGCGTCACGCAGCGCCTTGCGCATCGCGACCTCGATACCGGCTGACAGGTCGTACTCGTACTCCTGCCGTGTGAGGTCTGCTACTTCCCGCGCGATCTCCGCGCCGGCTTTCCCCTCCGGAAGGACCTCGCACAGGAAGTAGAAGCGCCCCTTCGTGCGGAGTGTCGCGCCGAGCGCCGGCTCGCTGACGATGACGGCGTCGGATCCTGCCCGGATATCCGTGGTCGATCCGACCTTTGTGGAAAAGCCGGTCTGCCTCACCTATGCGGCAGTTTAGAAGGCCGGCCGGAGGTCGATCGGGGGGCACGATCCTGTCCCGGCACCGCGCGGATGTGATCGAGGTCGCTCCCGGCGGCGCGGCGCGCGATCGCGGCGAGCAGCTCGCTCTCCCGCAGTCGGATCTCGCCGGACCACGCGGCATCGGGCACGCGCACCACGAGCGTCCGGTCTGTGAGACCAACGGCACTGGTGACGGCGGCGTCGGCTCCAAGGATCTCGCGGGCCGCGGCCGGCCACGCATCGACGGCGGACACCCGTGCGACGTCGCGGTCGATGCCGAGCTTCCGCAGGGCCCGGTCGATGGCTCCACCGATCGGCCTCACGCCATATCACCGTCACTGACCCGCAGGATCTCAGCCCGGTCCGCGAGCTGCGCGGGAACGCCCGCCTCGAATGCCGCCGTGAGCAGGGTCTGCGCGCCATCGGGCAGCGCTTCGACGAGGGCGTTGCGTCGCTCGGGGTCGAGCTCGCTGAGGACGTCGTCGAGCAGGAACACCGGCAGCTCTCCGACGCGACCCTGGATCCAGGCTGCCTCAGCGAGCTTGAGCGACAGGACCGCGCTCCGCTGCTCCCCGCGCGAGGCGAACGTCGGCAGCGACCGTCCCATCGCACTGACGGCGAGATCCTCGCGATGCGGACCGACGAGCGTCGTTCCCTGCCAGATCTCGCGTTCGCGCTTCTGCTCGAGGAGCGCGCGGTACCCCTCGGCGCGTTCGGCGACCGTGTCTCCTTCGACCTGCGCCGCATACGCGAGCGAGAGAGAGTCCGCGCCGCTGAACCGCGTCGCCGCGGCGCGGAACGGTGAAACGAGATCGCGGACCGCCTCGAGCCGGCGCAATGAGATCGAGGCGGCGAGCCTGATGAGCTCGCTATCCCAGAAGGTCAGCTCCATCGACTGCGGCTGCGCCGGGGCGGGCCGGCCATCGGCCCGGAACGCCCGCAGCAGCGAATTCCGCTGCTCGAGGATCCGTTGGTACTCACGCAGCTCGGACCGGTGCTGGCGCTGCACCTGACCGACCATCGCGTCCAGATACCGGCGTCGGGCACTGGGCGCCTCGGCGAGGAGCTGGACGTCCTCGGGGAAGAACGAGACGACCGCGAGCTCGCCGATGGCTTCGTCGGCCCGCTTTCCAGCACCATCCAGCAGATACCGGCGGGGACGCCGACGCTCGCCTTCCGGTGGGGCGAAGAGGACCACGTCCACGGTCCGGGCGTCATCGACACGCTCGACCCGCGCCGACACGCGCCCGGCGTTCGCGCCCCACCGGACGAGCTCGGCATCGTCACGCGCCCGGGGTGACTCACCCCGGGCGATGAGATGGATCGCCTCGAGGACGTTCGTCTTTCCGGCACCATTGCGCCCCACCAGGGCGGTGACCCCGGGAGACAGCACGCGCTCGGTCCGGGCATAGCTCCGGAAGTCTTCGAGCAAGAGTCTTGCGACGCGCATCGTTTCGTCCTTCGTGCGGCGGCGCCGGCTTTGCCGGCGGCCGCCGAGCCCCCGTCAAGAGATCAGGAAGGTATGCGGAGCGGCATCACCACGTGGAGATAGGTGTCGTCGCCCACGATGCGCACGACCCCGGGTGCCAGCGGTCCGCCGAGCTCGAGCGCGATCTCGGACGAGGTAAGGCTGCCGAGCGCGTCGGCGACGAACCGCGAATTGAACGCGATGGCCGTGGCAGCGCCTTCCACCGATGCGTCGACGCGTGACGTGTTGTCGCCCACTTCGGCCGCGGTGGCGCTGATCGTGAGGGGGACCTCATTCGCGGGGTCGACCTGGAACCGCACGATGTTCGCGGCGTCGCGTGCGAAGTACGAGGCGAGCTTTGTCGCTTTCAGCAGCTCGTCCCGCGATACCGTCACCTTGGTCGTGTGGCTGGTCGGGATGACCTGGCGGTAGTTCGGGAATTGCCCCTCGATGATCCGTGAGACGAGATCGGCTTCTTCGGTGTGGAAGATGACCTGGCTCCCGTTGGGCGTCACGAGGATGTCCACCGGTGCGTCCGAGTCATCCACGATGCGCGCCACCTCGAACAGGCTGCGGGCCGGCACGATGATCTCGACCTTCGGCTCGACTTTGACGATCAGTGGTGCGCGACGGACCGACAGCCGATACGGATCCGCGGCCGCCATCGTGACCTCGTTGCCATCGAACGTCGTGAGCACACCGGTGAGGACCGGACGGGAGTCATCTGTGGCGGCGACGAATGCGACCTCGTTGATCATGCGGCGGAGGACGCCCTGGGACATCCGGGTCGTGGGCTTGTCGGGGATCGCCGGGATGATCGGGAATTCCTCCGCGTCGAGGCCCTTCATGTTCGCCTCGGTGGTCGCGCTCTTGAGATGCACGGTCTTGGTGCGGACGTTCAGCGCGATCTCGACGGGGCCAGCGGGCAGCGAATTCACGAAATCGGTGAACAGCTTCGCCGGCACGGTAATCGCACCTTCGTCCTCGATCTTCGCCGGGACCCAGCAGTTCACGCCGATCTCGAGATTCGTGGCGGTGAGCTTGAGCCTGCCACCGTCGGTCTTGAGGAGCACGTTCCCCAGGATGGGAAGTGTTCCCCTTGTCGAGACCCCGCGGCCCACGATCGAAAGACCGCGCGCGAGGTTCTCTTGTAAGCAGCTGACCTTCACCCAGTCCTCCACGTCCTCGTACCTATAGATCGATTAGAACGCCAGTCGCAGTAGTAGTGCTGTGGACTATGCGCCCTTCCCCGTGTAGCCCGTGCTCCGCCTGCTCAAGGTGCGGTTCGCGCCGGTGGACGGGGAGGGGACGGGCTGCGGATGGTCCAGGACAACCATCAAGCCAGTGTCATAGAACCGTACAAGAAGTCCGTCGCAAGACACGGTATCCGGCGGGTTGTCCACGATTGGGAGGTCTTATCCACGCCCTGCGGTGCTTTATCCACAGAGCCAGGGAGGATCAGTCCGCGTACAGGGACTCCCGGAGCGCGTTGATGTCACGCCGGAAATCGTCGTTTTCCCCCATCTCGCGCTCGATCTTCTCGCAGCCATGCAGGATGGTCGAGTGATCCCGGCCGCCGAGGGCCTCGCCGATGCGCATGAGCGGCGCTTCGGTCTCCTCGCGCATGAGGTACATCGCGATCTGGCGCGGGAGGACGATCTGTTTGTCGCGAGCCTTGCCCCGCAGCTGATCTGACGGGACGCCGTAGTACTTCGCGACCGTCTCGACGATCCGCTCGGGCGAAAGCGATTGCTTGCGCGGGTTGTAGAGGATGTTCTGGAGCATGGTCTGCGCGAGCTCGGTCGTGACAGCGACCGCGTTCAGCGTCGCGTAGGCGACGATGCGCGTCAGTGCCCCCTCGAGCTCACGGATATTCGACACGATCCGCTGGGCCAGAAAGTCGATGACGAGCGGCGGCACCGCGACGTTCGCAGCCTCGGCCTTCGCGCGAAGGATCGCGGTGCGGGTCTCGAGGTCAGGTGCTGAGATGTCGGCAATGAGGCCCCACTCGAATCTCGACCGCAAGCGGTCCTCGAGCTGCGGGATCGCCTTCGGCGGCCGGTCGCTCGACATGATGATCTGCTTGCCTTCCTCGTGGATCGCATTGAACGTGTGGAAGAACTCTTCCTGCGTGCCCTCTTTGCCGGCGATGAACTGGATGTCATCGATGAGCAGAACGTCGATCCGGCGGTAGCGCTCGCGGAACTCCTCGCTCTTTTGGCCGCGGATGGAGTTGATGAACTCATTGGTGAACTTCTCGCTCGTCGCGTACGCCACGCGCTTCTTCGGATGACGAGCGAGCACCGAGTGACCGATCGCGTGCATGAGATGGGTCTTGCCGAGGCCACTACCGCCGTAGATGAACAACGGGTTGTACGAGTGACCCGGACGCTCGGCGACCGACAGCGCGGCAGCGTGCGCCAGCCGGTTATTCGAGCCGACCACGAACGTCGCGAACGTGTAGCGAGGATTGAGGATCGCAGTGACCGGGGACTGATCCGAGCGACGCTCGGAGGGGGGCGCGACCGGCGTGACGGACTGGCCGGAATTGGCGCTGGAACGGCCTGATTCCAGAGAATTCGAGCCGCGCTGCGCCCCGGTCGCACCCGCGTGCGCCAGGCCACCGGGCACGGTGATGAAGCGCACGTCGACGGTCCGGCCGACGAGACGCTGCAGCGACGCCCGGACCTGGGTGCGGTATTTGCTTTCGAGCCACTCTCGCGCGAATGCGTTCGGAACTCCGACGCAATAGACATCGTCCTCTTCGCTCAGGACATATGTCTCTTTGAACCATGTGTCGTAGTTCGCGCGTGGCATCGTGAGCTGCAGGTCGCCGAGGGCGGCCTTCCACAGCTCTTTCAAAGTGGGACGAGTCTCTGCTCCTGGTTGGGTCTCTGCTCCCAGTTGAGTACCTGGTCGCAGCTGCGGGTCAGACGTCACGATCGCTCCCCATGTAAACGCCCTGCGTGTCGCTCGATGATGGACCCTGCCGCTCGCGTCGCAAGCACCGAAGGTTCGTCGCTGAAAATGGCTCTCCTGGAAGCCCGCGAACTATACCGCGCCCCCTGAACACCGGGCAAGCCGGAGATCGCCACCGCGCGCACTGGTAGACTTACGGCACACATCCGACGTGCTCCGCGTCAGCATTTTCGAGAGGGGAACTCGACCGTGAAGCGCACTTATCAGCCAAAGACCCGTCGCCGCGCGCGCGTGCACGGGTTTCGCGCACGCATGAAGACGACCGGGGGCCGAAGGGTCCTAGCCGCGCGTCGCGCGCGGGGTCGCAAGCGCCTCACTGTCGTCTAGCCACGCAGTGATGCACGCCGCCAGACTGCGGCGAGGGGAAGACATCGCACGTGTCCGGGCCGAGGGCATTGCGCGGAACGACAAGCTGTTCTCCCTCCGTGCGCTCAAGAACGACGAACTGTCCGTACGGGTAGCCGTCTCATCGTCGCGCGGCGTCGGCGGGGCCGTGAAGCGCAATCGTGCCCGGCGACGCATCCGCGAGGCCGTCCGCATCGCTCTCCGTGACCGCGGACCCGCACGCGGGCCTGGAATGGATCTCGTCTGGCTCGCTCGCCCCGCCGCTCTTCTCGCATCAGCTCGCGATGTCCGGAGCGCCGTCGAGCGCGAGCTGGGTCGGCTGCTCCCGTGACGCGGGTCCTGCTCTCTGCGCTCCGGTTCTACAAGGCCCGGATCAGCCCGGCCCTGCCGCCGGCCTGTCGCTACGCGCCAACCTGCTCCGAATACGCGATCGAGGCCGTCGAGCGCCACGGCGCGTGGCGAGGCTCGGTCATGGCGATCCGCCGCGTCCTCTCCTGCAATCCGTTCGCGCGTGGCGGGTACGACCCGGTGCCCGAGCTCGGCTCGCGGACCCGCCGGGTAGCGCACTAGATGCAGATCCTCGCTCCGTACTGGAACTTCGCGCTCGTTCACCCCCTCATCTCGCTGCTCGTCGGCGCGTACGACCTGGTCCATGACTTCGGATTCGCCATCGTCGCCGTCACCGTCGTGATCCGGCTCGCGTTGTACCCGCTCTTCGTCACCCAGATCCGCAATCAGCGGGCGATGCAGGAGCTCGCGCCGGCGATGGCCGACCTGAAAGCGAAGTTCGGCACCGACAAACAGAAGCTGACCCAAGAACAGATGAAGCTCTATCAGGAGCGTGGGTACAACCCCGCCATGGGCTGCCTGCCGATCTTGCTGCAAATGCCGCTGCTCCTCGCGATGTACGCGGCGTTCATTCAGACGCCGTCCCTCGATGGTGAGCATCTTCGCGAGATCCTCATTCCATTCGTGCCGGTGCCGATCGGACCAAAAGAGCTGCTGGATCTCACCGCCCACTGGATCCCCTGGATGAGCCAGTGCCCGCCCGCCGTCGCCGGAGCGGCCTGCGGTCTCGGCGCCCCGGATCCCTGGCACGTCCTTCCGATCATCGCGGGGGCGACGCAGCTCATCTCGTCCGTGATGTTCCAGCCCTCCACCAGGCCGAAGACCATCGATCCGCAGCAAAAGATGATGCAGTCGATGCAGTACTACTTCCCGCTCATCACGGTCTTCATCGCGTGGAGCCTGCCAGCAGGGCTCGGGCTGTATTGGGTCACGACGACGGTCTTCGGGATCGTGCAGCAGTACTTCGTGAGCGGCTGGGGACAGCTGCCGCGATTCCTCCCGTTCCTCAAGAAGTTCCCGTCGCCGGCGGACCGCAGCCTTGCGGGCCGGCAGCGCGCGGCCCTCGAAGAGGAGCAGCGAGACATGGCGGCCAAGCCGGCGGCGGTCGTGGTCGACGGACCCGGCGCGCAACGCTCGCGTGAGGCGCGCAGGCAGAAGAACACCAAGCGGAAGTAGGGGCGCCCAACGAGGGCCCGATCCAGAGGGGGGACGCGATGCCATTGCGGGGCGAAGAGTTCACCGGACGTACCGTCGAAGAAGCGATCGAGCGGGGTCTGCTCGATCTCGGGCGCAAGCGATCAGAGGTCGACATCGAGATCCTGGAGCGCGGGAAGCCCGCGAACATGCTGGGCATGGGCGGGGTCGACGCGCGAGTCCTCCTGTCATTCACCGAGGAAGAGCGGGCCCAGGAGCCCGAACCGGTCATCGACGAGGCTGAGGTGCCGCGCCGGCCCGACGCCGTGCGCGCCGCCGCGGATCGCGCCGCCGACCGCGCCGCCGACGAGGCCGAGCAGGCCGCACCGTTGCTCGCGGAGGATCTTGTCGCCGGCCTCGATGTGCTCAAGGCGCTGCTCGCGAAGATGGACGTCGAGGCAAAGATCACGCTTGACGGCCGTCCCGGCCTGGAGGGCCTCGATATCGAAGGCTCCGAACTCGACGTGCTCATCGGCCGCGGCGGCGAAACGCTCGTCGCGCTCCAGCAGATCGTGTCAGCCATCACCTCCAAGACGGTCGGGCATACCGTCCACGTGCCGATCGACATCGAGGGGTATCGCCGCCGTCGCGAGGAACAGCTGCGCGAGATCGCCCAGCGTGTCGCCGGTCGCGTCCGGACCACCAGCCAGGCAGTGACGCTCGAGCCGATGCTCGCGTTCGAGCGGCGCATCGTGCACCTCGCCCTGCAGGGCCAGCCGGGTGTCCGCTCTGAGTCGGTCGGCATGGATCCAAACCGCCGCGTCGTCGTGAGCTCCACCGCCGCGGGCGCGCT
>JANXXG010000355.1 GCA_025350745.1 Chloroflexota bacterium
AGATCTGGGGGTCGACGACGGTATGCAGGAACGACTCGAACAGGTTCATCGGATCGTCGTCGATCGCCGCGGCCTTCGTCGCGAGCGTGACCGCCTGACCATTGACCTGGACCGTCCGCCCGTCGATCTTCGCGAGCAGATCCGGAACATCGCGCGCGAGGAGATCAACGACCTTGATCCGGAGCGCTTCGTCGTCACGGATGCTCACGCTCTTGCGGACGGCGTCCTCCGCCCACTGCTCGTTGCGCCCGCGCGCTTTTGCGATCTTCGTGATCTGGGCGGCAGCGTCGTTCTCAGCCTTCAATCGAAGGTCGCCCTGGATGTCGCCACCCGAGCTGTCGACGGGGTGGGCAGCGCCGATGTTCGTTGCCGGCGCCATCGCCGCGATCGTCCCGGCCATCGTGATGAACGTGCCCGCCGAGGCGGCGCGCGCGCCCGACGGCGCGACAAAGGTGACCACTGGAAGCGGGGCGTTGAGGAAGGCCGTGGTGATCCGGTAGGTCGAGTCGATGAGCCCGCCCGGCGTATTGATGACGAAGACGACCGCCGGCGCCCCTGCGGCCTGCGCGTCCGAGATCACGCGATCGACGTAGCGCGCGGTGATCGGGTTGATCGCGTCTTCGATGTGACCGACGACCACCGGCGCGCCCGGAGCCGCACGCGCTACGGGTCCCAGACGAGCCCCGCTCGCGACCGACGCGACCTTCGTGAGATCGGTCTGGCCGAGAAGCGCACCGCCCGCGCCCAGGGTGATGAGCACGACGGCGACGGCGAGCTGGAACGTGAATCCACGCTCCGCCCGCGATCCCAGTCGGGCCGCGAGGCGCGACGACGCGAACGGCGTCTCGCGGACGCGCTGCGTATCGATCGCCCGCCCCAGCGCCACGCCCAGGTCATCCTGACCGCGCTCGTTCACGGTCGCAGCGCTCCGCGGACCAGTTGCCCGGCGGCGTGCGCGGCCCGAAGCCTGCCGAGGGCCTGCGCGAGCGTCGCTCCGACCGTCCCGCCCTTGATCCCGAAGGCCTTCGAGATCTCCGCGTACGTCTGGTCGTAGTAATAGCGGGCGACGACGATGGCCCGCTGGCGCTCGGTGAGCCGGCGGAGCGCGACCAGCAGATCTGCTCGCTCGACCGCGAAGTCGACCTCGTTGCCCGTGCTTGGGAGTGTCTCCACAAGCACGTCGCTCATCCGGCGGCGCCGGTCGTGAAAGAGGACGCGGGTCGCGACGACGAGCAGCCACGCCCCAGGCCGCTCCAGCGAAGCCAGACCCTGCTTGTAGCCGCGCACGAACGCCTCCTGGACCGCGTCCTCCGCGGCTCCTTCGTCACCGCCGATCGCGAGGAGCGCACGGAGCAGCCGGGGATACTCGCGCTCGTAGAGGGCTTCCCAGGCTGCGCTGTCGCCGTTCACGGCCTTCCCCCTAACGAGCCGCGCGTGGGGCCCCATCTTTAGGCGCCTGCGGCGGACGCGCCGGAGGCGCGGTGAGAACGGTGTACCACGGCGGGCTAGCGTTCTCGATCTGAGCTGGCTGGAGGCGCCCGACTACTGGCTGGCGCGCCTGGTGATCGAGCGCGGTCTCGGCGCGGTGTACGGGATCGCGTTCCTGGTGGCGCTCCGTCAGTTCACGCCGCTCCTGGGCGAACGGGGCCTGCTCCCCGTCCCCACCTTCGTGCGGCAGGTGCCGTTCCGGGCGTCACCGAGCCTGTTCCATGTCCGCTACTCGGACCGCCTGCTCCGGGTCGTCGCCTGGACGGGCCTCGTGCTGAGCGCCGCGGTCGTCCTCGGGATCCCGGACGGATGGCCGGCGCCGATCGAGATGCTTGTGTGGCTCGTGCTCTGGGCGCTCTACCTCTCCATCGTCAACGTGGGCCAGACCTTCTATAGCTTCGGCTGGGAGACGCTGCTCCTCGAAGCGGGCTTCCTCGCGATCTTCCTTGGCCCCGCATGGACCACGCCGACGCTGCCGCTCGTCTACCTGATGCGCTGGCTCGTCTTCCGGCTGGAGTTCGGCGCCGGCCTCATCAAGATGCGCGGCGATCGGTGCTGGCGCGACCTCACCTGCCTCTACTACCACCACGAGACCCAGCCGATGCCGAACCCGCTGAGCTGGTACTTCCACCACCTTCCGATGCGTCTGCATCGGGTCGAGGTGCTCGGCAACCACGCCGCGCAGCTCATCGTGCCGTGGCTGCTCTTCGCGCCCCAGCCGGTCGCGAGCTTCGCCGGCCTGGCCATCATCGTCACGCAGTCGTGGCTCCTCCTCAGCGGCAACTTTGCGTGGCTCAACGTCATCACGATCGTCCTCGCGTTCTCCGCGTTCGATGACGCGGCGCTCGGCCACGTCCTGCAGATCGCGCGACCCGCCCTTGAGCTGCCAATCGGCTCGGCGGTCACCGTCGTCGCGTTCACCGGCCTCGTCCTGATCCTCAGCTACCGGCCGGCGAAGAACCTCCTCTCGTCCGAGCAGCTGATGAACTCGAGCTTCGAGCCGCTCCACCTGGTGAACAGCTACGGCGCGTTCGGGAGCGTCACCAAACGGCGCTACGAGGTCATCATCGAGGGCACGGCTGATCCGGCGCCCGGTCGCGGATCCGTCTGGCGCGAGTACGAGTTCAAGGCGAAGCCCGGCGACGTCAGGCGGCGGCCACCGCAGTACGCGCCGTACCACCTGCGGCTCGATTGGCTGATGTGGTTCGCCGCGTTCTCGACGCCGGCGTACCACGACTGGTTCGTGCCCTTGTTGGTGCGGCTTCTCGAGAACGATCAGCCGACGTTGCGACTGATGGCGCGGAACCCGTTCCCGGACACGGCGCCGTTCGCCGTTCGCGCGCAGCTGTATCTGTACCGGTTCACGACGCCCGCCGAGCGGCGCGAGAGCGGAGCCTTCTGGCATCGCACGCACGTGCGCCAGTACGCGGCCGCGATCAGCCTGCCGCCGAAAAGCTCCTCCGGTTGATCCGCCGGTGACCGGACACGCGGCGCCCTCGAGCGTTACAACGCCGTGGTGACCCATCTGCCCGGCCGCGCTCGATCGCTCGCGGCTGCGCTCGCCACCGTTCTGGTCCTGACCTCGCTCATCATCGGCCCGGCACGCGGCGGTGCGGCAGCCGTGACCTGCGCCGGCAGCACCGGACCAGGCATTCCGCCACCGGCGAGCCTGCCCGCCGGCCTCCCCGGCTTCCACGCCCAGTGGTATGGCCAAAGTGGCTACCCGACGCTGTGTCCCGGCGAACGATCCACCGCGACGGTCGCGTATTACAACGCCGGCTCGCGCGGCTGGGTCAGCGGGCGCCTCGGTGAGGTCGCGTACCTCGGCACGTGGGGGCCGGAGCCCGGCCAGGACCGCGCGACCGCCCTTGGCGGCGACGGCCAGCTCGGCTCACCCGCCACCGGGTGGCCACGCTACAACCGCATCGCGATCCAGCCGGCGGCGTACGTCGGTCCCGGTCAGGTCGCGTGGTTCCAGTTCACGATCCAGGCACCGCTCACGCCAGGGACGTACCGGCTCTACCTGCGGCCGCTCGTCGAAGGCGCCCAGTGGATGGAGGACTTCGGGGTCTTCTGGCTCGTGACGGTCCTCAATCCGGACGGAACGCCGCCCCCGGCCCAGACCGGCGTGTCCAGCCCCACGGGATCGAGCACCCTTGGCGTGCCGACGACCCGCGGGACGTTCACGACACATCTCATCAAGGAACGCCTCGCAGACATCACCGTCCGAACGGTCACCGCCAACTCCACGTTCTGCGCGAACGCCTGCCCGGTGAAGCCGCTCGACCAGTACGTCGCCGCCGATCACGCGTACGCGGGGATCCACGGGACCTATATCTGCCCGCCGGACTACGCGGAGTGCGCGGGCAAGATCAACTCGTACGACTACGCGATGTACAACAGCGATCTCGCGACCTGGATCAACAAGCCGGCGCTCATCGGACAGAACGGGCTCGTCATCTTCAACGGGAAGACACCGACGTACTACCGGCGTGCGTTCGTGTACGGGCAGGGCCCCACGGCGAACGCGCCGGTCACCGCCGGGATCTCGATGTTCATGCTGCTGCTCCAGGGCGGCACGGTGCTCGACATCTCGGCCGAGCAAACGGTGAAGCAGACCGAGAAAGGGTTGAAAGGCTCGCTCGGCACGGATGGGACGTTCATCTACCTGGTGGTGGTGGACAACGCGTCCCTGCAGGAATCGCAGCTCGTCCTCCAGGCGCTCGGGGTGCAGGATGCCATCAACCTCGACGGCGGCGGCACCGCGGCGATGTGGATCGATGGCGGCTACACCGTCGGACCGGGCCGTCTCCTCCCGAACGCGATCCTGCTCACGAAGCCGTAGTCGGCGCCGGTACCTACCGCGAGCCTTCGAGGGCACGCTCGAACCGGCGATCGGGCACGAGCCACACGACCGCGATCGTGACGTAGAGCGCGAACGCGAGCGGCGCACTGAAGAACGAAAGCGGCACGGCGACCGTGTAGACGATGAGCGAGGTCTTGCCCTTGAAGTCCCTCCCGATCGCCGTCGCCAGCGCAGAGTCGCGACCGTGCGTGCGGATCAGGGCCTGCACCAAGAGGAAGAACGCGAAGCCGGCCAGGAGCTGCAGCAGGCCGTAGAGCGCGACGGGCAAGGGCGCGAAGTCGTTCTCGCCCATCCAGCCGGTCGCGAAGGGAACGAGTGACAGCCAGAACAGCAGGTGCAGGTTGGCCCACAGCACGCCGCCGGTGACATGATCGACGGTGTGCAGCAGGTGGTGGTGATTGTTCCAGTAGACGCCGATGAAGATGAAGCTCAGGACGTAGCTCGCGAACACCGGGAGGAGCGGGAGGATGGCCGCGAGGTCGGCACCGTGCGGCACCTTCATCTCCAGGACCATGATCGTGATGATGACGGCGAGCACACCGTCGCTGAAGCTCTCGAGCCGATTCTTGGTCACCCGATCTGGACCTTGCCCTCGCGGTCGGGAGGGTTGGCGAAGTCCGCGTCGTCCACGATGATCACGAACATGCCGTCCCAGTGCGGCTTCGGATAGACCTTGTCGTTGCGGTCGACGTCGTGCACCTTGCCGTCCGAGCTGAACACGATGCTCCCCTTGTAGGCATCGCGGAACCACCAGTCGTCGGCGTACCAATCGGCGATGGCGACCGTCGCTCCGGTCTGGAAGTCCGCGGAGCGGGACTTGTCGGGCCGGTGCTTCGCTGTCAGCGGGTCCAGGTCCCCGCGTTGGGGATCTTCGACGATGAGCGCGGTGATACGCGTTGCCGGATCGGCGTTCGAGATCCCGAGCGACCCCGTGTACCCGGTGATGACCGGCGCATGCTGGCCGGCCAGGCTCAGCGCGATGACCGGCTTGCCCGAGCGCGCCAGCCAGTAGACCGCCGCGCGGGTCGCGGCCTCGCGGGTCGGGAACCGGTAGTAGTGGTATCGGTTCGTCGGCTCCAGGGCGGTGATGACCGAGGCGATCGCCGCGGGATCGAGACCGGGGTCGGCGCTCTTGTTCAGCGGCTTCCCGCGCGTCTGAACGGCCTTCGCATTCGCGATGTCACGTCCCGTCGTGAACGTTTGGATGATCCGAACGCTCGCTGCGGCGCAGAGGAGCGCCTCGCCGTTCGGATCCTCGAACTCGGTGAACCACGGCACCGCGCTCAATCGCTCGTTCATGGTCCGGACGTTCCGGACCGCGCGGATCCGCTGGCTCTGGCTCGATGTGCCGGTCAGCTCGATCCGAAGATCGGTCGACGCTGGCATCAAGCCCTCGCAGCGGTACGAGCCCGACCGCTTCTCCGCGTCGATCGTGACGCTGCATGGGAACGGGGGCTCCGGTGTAACGAGCAGTTGCACGTCGAGGAGCGGCGCGGTCGACGACCACTGCCCGGCCACGTAACGAGCGGCCTGAGACGAGTCCTTCGGCGGCTCGAACACGATCGCTGCGGCCGGTGGCGTGGCGCTCCGGGGACGTGACGCGGACGGGCCCGCGCTGGCTTGAGATGGCGCATCGACGGACGATCCACAAGCGGCGGCAGCGACCGCGCAGACGACCACCAGGACCATGCCGCGCACCATCATTCGTTCGGCGCCCATAATCGCTTGTCCCTTGACGCCACGTCCGATCATCCCGTTCCGCCATCCGATCCGCGACGTCAGCGTCCGCGTACCCGCTTCCAAGAGCGTCACGAACCGCGAGCTCGTCCTGTCCGCCATCGCCGAGGGCCGCTCGCGGCTCCAGCTCGGGCCGCTCGATCCGGGCGATGACGTGCGCGCGATGCGCCAAGCGCTGGCGGCCCTCGGGTATCGGGTCGAGTGGGATCAGACGTTCCAGGTCACGGTCCATGGTGCTGGCGTGACGCTCCCCCACGCGACGGCGGCGGTGAACGCCGCCGAGGCGGGCACGGTCGGCCGATTCGCGCTCGCGCTCGCCGCCTGTGCGGAGGGCGAGACGCGGTTCGACGGCTCGGCGCGCCTGCGCGAGCGTCCGCTCGGCCCGCTGGTCGCGGCACTCCGCGATCTCGGCGCGTCGATCGATGCGGACGGGATGCCGCTGGCGGTGGCCGGACCGCTCCGGGGCGGTCGCGCGACGGTGCCCGGGAACCAGTCGAGCCAGTTCGCCTCGGCGCTCCTGCTGATCGCCCCACGGATGGCCGAGGGACTGGACCTCGAGATCACCGGCTCGCTCGTCTCCGCACCGTTCGTCGACCTCACGATCGCTGCGCTCGCGAAGCGCGGGGTCACCGTCGACACGTCATCGTCAGATCGCATCCGGATCGCCAACCAGAAGGTGAAGGCTCGCTCCCAGATGATCCCCGGGGACGCTACCGCGGCGACATATCCGGCGGCGGCGGCCGCGATCTGCCGTGGCACTGTCACGATCGAGAATGTGGAGGCTCACGCCGGCAAGGGCGGTCAGGGCGACGTCCGGTTCTTCGAGCTGCTCGAGGAGATGGGCTGCACCGTCGCGCGGGGGCGCGGACGCGTGACGGTGAGCCGCATCGGCGGTCTGCAGGGCATCGTCGCGAACGTCCGTGACTGCTCGGACGTGTTCCCGAGCCTCGCGGTCATCGCGACGCAGGCCGCGACGCCGACCGAGCTCGGTGGGATCGCCCACACCCGGCTCCAGGAGAGCGACCGCATCGCCGCGGTCGCGGCGGGGATCAATGCGCTCGGCGGCCGGGCCACCCCCTTCGCCGACTCGATCCGGATCGATCCGGCGCCGTTGCACGGGGGCATCGTCGACGCGATGGACGACCATCGCGTCGCCATGGCGTTCTCGATCCTCGGCCTCGAGGTACCCGGTGTCGCGATCGAGGGAGCCGAGAGCGTCTCGAAGACCTTTCCCGACTTCTACGCGATGGTCAGGGAGCTCGGCCGCTGAACGGAGCCCTCGACCTACTCGAGGTCCTTTTCGATGTCGTCGAGCGCCGCGCGGAATCGCGCGAGGGCGGCGCGGACCTCGGCGGAGTTGCCTTTCAGTAGCGCCGATGCGAGCTCAGGTGGCGTTGCCGCCAGGCGGGTCGCGTCACGAAAACCGGGTCCGGCGAACTCGCTGACGTCGGCTCCGGTGCGGGCGAGCGCCAGCGCGACCGCGAGGGGCAGCCCGGACAGGATCGCGACGATCCGGTCGTGCTCGACCGCGGACACGACGGTGGGCACCGCGCCGATCGACCGCACCAGCTCGCCCGCGGCGGCCATCGCCGATCCGTCCGAGCGGTCTGTCGGAACGAGGAAGAACGGCCGGCCGCGGAACAGGTCTGCGCGCGCTGCGCCGTATCCGCGCTCGGTGGTCCCAGCCATCGGGTGCCCGCCCACGATCGAACACGACGCAGGGGCCGACCTCGCGAAGGCCACTACATCGCGCTTCAGGCTGCCGACGTCGAGGAGGAGGGCCCCTCCAGAGCGCGCGGCCAGGGCCGCGAGCGTCGGCACGATCTGCGCCAGCGGCGTCGCCACGATGACCGCGTCCGCCGGCAACAGGTCGTCCAGCCGCGGGACCGGTCGGATGTCGCCCGTCCCGGCAGGGTCGTACGCCACGATGTCGTGATCGTCACGGAGCGCGAGCGCGAGCGAGCCGCCGATGAGGCCGCAACCCGCGATCCCGATACGCATCAGGCCGCGGCGGCCACCGGTCGTCCGATGGCAGACGCGATCGCGGGCAGCATGGCCATGAGCTTCTCGAAGTTGTCGAACGTCAACGACTGGAAGCCATCCTTCAGCGCATGGTCAGGTGATGGATGGACCTCGATGAGCAACCCGTCGGCGCCGGCGGCGACCGCTGCCAGAGCGACGGGTGCCACGAGATACCACTTCCCGGTCCCATGCGAAGGGTCAGCCAGCACCGGGAGATGCGACAGCTTCTTGAGGAGCGGGATGGCGTTGATGTCGAACGTGTTCCGGGTGTACTTCTCGAACGTGCGGATCCCGCGCTCGCAGAGGATCACGTTGGGATTGCCCTTCGCGAGGATGTACTCCGCCGATAGGAGCAGCTCCTCGACGGTCGCCGCCATGCCCCGCTTCAGCAGGACCGGCTTCGCCTGCTCCCCGCAGGCGTCCAGCAGCGAGAAGTTCTGCATGTTGCGCGCGCCGATCTGCAGGCAATCCGCGTGCGACGCGACGAGCTCGACGTCGGTCGGCGTCAACACCTCTGTGACGATGGGCAGGCCCGTCGCCGCCCGGGCCTCACTCAACAGCTCGAGCCCCGACGGGCCGAGCCCCCGGAAGCTGTAGGGCGACGTGCTTGGCTTGTATGCACCCCCACGGAAGAGGACCGCGCCGGCGGCACGCACGGCCTTCGCGGTCGCCAGCGTCTGCTCGCGGGTCTCGACCGAGCACGGCCCGGCCATCACGGCCAGCGGCTGCCCCGCTCCGACCGGCACGCCGGCGATCCGGACCACGGTGTCCTCGGCGCGGACCTCGCGAGAGCTCAGCTTGAACGGTCGGCTGACCAGGACGATCTCCGCCACTCCCGGAAGCGATTCGAGCTGATCCGCGTACTCGCGGGCCGCGACGCCGAACGTACCGATCGCCGTGCGCTCGGCGCCGGGCAGCGGGATCGCCGACAGCCCGAGCGCGCCGATCCGTTCGACGACGGCGTCGATCTCCGCCTTTGATGCATCGCGCTTCATGACGATGAGCATCTAGACGTCTACCGCCCAGGCCGGCCGCAGCTCCTTCGCACCGTGAAGGAACACGTGACGCACCTCATGCTGGGTCTTCGATGTGTTCCAGCTGATGAGCGCCCGGATGCAGAGCGGCAGCGCGCCGGCGACCGGGATCTCGCGACCGCACATGAGCGGCACCTCGGTCCACCCGAGCTCGCGCGCCGCGAAC
>JANXXG010000363.1 GCA_025350745.1 Chloroflexota bacterium
GGACAAGGCCGGCACGCTCCCGGTCATGCAGAAGCTCCTCAACGTCACCGATCAGGACGCGCTCTCTCAGACGTACGACTACTACGTGACCCAGATCTTCCCGATCTACCCGACGGTCGCGCCGAAGGAGTGGCTCTACAACCGCGACGAGCTCGCCAAGACCACGCCGACGGTGAAGGACCTCGACGTCACGAAGATCATCGACAACCAATTCGTGAAGAACGCGCAGGACCGGAAGCTCGGCGGCTAGTTCTTCGCCTGCAACGCCGTCCATACCCTCTCGGCGGTGATCGGGAGGGTGTGGACGCGCGCGCCGCTCGCGTCAGCTACCGCATTCGCGAGCACCGCCGGGACGCCGGGGTTCACCAGCTCGCCGGACGAGCGCGCGCCATACGGCCCGACGCCGTGGCCGTCGTTGAGGTGGACGATCCGGAGCGGCGGAACGTCCGCGATCGTCGGCAGCTTGTAGTCGCCGAGGTTCGACGCCCGGATGCGGCCATGCTCGACAGCGAGATCCTCGGTGAGCGCCATGCCCAAGCCGTAGACGAATCCGCCTTCGAGCTGGCCACGGAGGCCCACGGGGTTGATGACCTGGCCGACATCGACGACGACGACCGCCTCCAGGACGCGAACGGCCCCGGTCTCGGCATCGACGGCCACCTCCATCGCGTGGGCGCACGCGCCGTGGTCGGCGGCCGTCGCGTCGTACTTCACCGAGACCTCGATCGGCTCGAGGAGGGTTGCCGCCGCATCTGCGATCGCGCGACCCCCGAGCTTCTCGCGCAGGGCCTCGGCCGCTGCCCGCGCCGCGCCGCCGTGGACCGGCGTCACCCGGCTGCCACCGATCCCGGGATCCTTTGGGCTGTCCGTGTCGAGCCGTCGGACGCTGACCCGGGCTGGATCGACCGCGAGCGTCGCGGCGACGATCCGCTGGATGAGCGTGTGTTGTCCGCCGCCCTGCTCCCCCACGCCGGTCGTGACCTCGATCCTTCCGTCGCGGTCGAGTCGCAGCGTGATCGTGGTCGACCCGGTCCCGACGTGGCGGACGCCGATCGCGAAGCCGACACCCCGGCCCGGTCCGCGCTTCCGGTCCGCATCGATCTCCGTTGCGGCGCGGTCGAGCAGCGCATGGAGATCGGGGCCGTGCCACGGCCCGCCGCTCGTGACGGGATCACCGGAGTGGGCAAGGTTGCGGCGCCGCAGCTCGAGCGGCGAGATGCCCAGCTCGCGGGCGATGATGTCGAGGTGTGATTCGGAGGCGAAGACGTTCTGCGGCTGGCCCGGCGCGCGCATGTGGCCACCTGGGACGTGATTCGTGTAGACGACCGCCGCCTCGTGACGCGAGGCCGGGACCCGATAGCCTTCGAGCGTCTGGACCCCGCCCTCGACCATGAGGCGCGGGGTCGGCTTTCCGGCGGCATAGGCCCCGCCATCGAAGGTGGCGTGCGATTCGTGTGCGACGATCCGGCCCGTGGCATCGACGCCGGTCCGGAGGCGGATGCGGGACGCGTGGCGTGGATTCATCGCGGTGAGCTCATCGGCCATCCGCGTGATCGCGCGCACCGGCTTGCCGGTCACTCTCGCAAGGAAGTACAGAACGTACTCGTCGGTCGAGAGCCCCTTCCCGCCGAAGTCGCCACCGATGGGGCCGTTGTCGACAACGATCCTCCCGGGCTCGAGCCCGAGGCTGGCGGCCATCTGGTCGCGGAGCGTGAACGGCGCCTTGTTCGTGGACACCACGTGCACCCGATCGCCCACGATCCAGACGACCGCGGCGTGCGGCTCGAGGGCCAGCTGATGGATGCGTGGCGTCGTGAATTCGTGTTCGAAGACCCGGACCGCGCCCGCGAACGCCGCATCGACATCGCCGCCGTGCGACTCGCTGACGTAGCCCTGGTGGTTCGGGTGCGGACCGGACGGACGCGGGCCGCGTCCCTCGAGGAAGCGATAGCTCGCGCTCTCCGGATGGAGCGCCGGTGCGTCCGGTCGGAGCGCCGCCTCCATGTCCAGCAGGGCCGGCAGCTCCTCGTAGTCGACATCGATGAGGCGGACCGCCTCCTCAGCGATCGCCCGACTGTCCGCAGCGACCGCGGCGACGCGGTCCCCGACGAACAGCACCTCGTCCCAGCACAGGACCGGCCAGTCCTGCAGCCGTCGGCCAAGTCGCGCTCCACCCACATCGGCGCCGGTGATCACGGCGCGGACGCCCGGCAACGCGCGGGCGCGCACCGCATCGACCGAGCGGATCCGGGCATGTGGATATGGGCTTCGGACGAACGCCGCTTCGAGCGCGCCGGGGAATTCGATATCACCGGTGTATTTCGTGGCACCGCTGATCTTGTCCGTGCCATCGAGCCGACGCTCCGGCGTCATGAAGAGAGCAGGCCCGGTCATGTCGCGGCCACGGTCTTGCGCAGGCAGTCGGCGAACCCGGCAAGCACCTTATCCGCCTGGCGCGCGATGAGGGGCTGCCCGAGCTCGCCGATGCGGCCGAGGATCGCAACGTCAGTCGACACGCGAAGCTGCGTCGGGCCGTCACCCGTGACCGCCAGGTCGACGAAGGCGCGAAGGGCGCCACCGATCCGCTGGTCGGCTGCGTCAGCACGGAGGCGAGCGGTGCCCGCGATGTCGTCCCGCTGCTCGACGATCACGGAGCCTGCCAGCGAAAGCCTCACCGGACCGACGCGGACCTCGAGCGTGCCGCGGACGACGTCCCCGTCGGCGGCGATATCGCGCGCGCCCGGGACGCAGCGCGCCGCGGCCGGCAGGTCCATGAGCCCCGCCCAGACCCGCGAGCGCGGCGCGTCGATCGATACCACGTGCTCGAGCTTCATGCGATCTCCCGCAGGGCGCGTTCGGTCCAGACCCCGGCCATGGCCCGCTTGTACCGGGCACTGCCGCGGAGGTCCGCGATCGGGTCGGTCGCCGCTGCCGCGAGCGCGGCGGCCTCGGTGATGGACCGGTCGTCGAGGCGCCGGCCCACCAGTGAACGCTCAGCGTCATGCGCGCGAAGCGGGACCGGGCCGGCGCCACCGAGTGCGATCCGGGCGTGCGTGCACCTGCCGTCGGCGTCAGTGGCGACGACAGCCGCGACGGCGACCGTCGCATAGTCGTCGAGCGTGTTCGGAAGGAACTTCTTATACGTGGCGCGGGCGCCGACGGGCAGAGCTGGGAGCTCGACGCGAAGGAGCAGCTCGTCGGGCTCGAGCGACGTCTCGAAGACATCGACGAACAGCTCATCGAAGGGGATCCGTCGAGCGCGAGCCTTGGACATCGCGACCGCGGTCGCATCGAGCGCGAGCAGCGTGACTGGTGGATCTTGCGACGGGTCCGCGTGCACGATGTTCCCGCCAACGGTCGCCTGCTCGCGGATGCGCACGGTCGCGACTGCCGCGAATGTCGCTGCGAGGGCCGGGGAGAAGGCATTCACGTCGCTCGCGCGAGCGAGCGAGCCGTGGGTCGCGAGCGCGCCGATGGTGAGCCCGGCATCGCCGGACCGGATGGCGCGCAGCTGGGCGAGCTTCCGAAGTCCGATGACCCGTGCGGGTCGCACGAGTTCCTGCTTCATCAGGATGACGAGCGATGTGCCGCCGGCCAGGACCAGTGTGTCATCGGGATCCTCGGCCAGGAGCGCGAGCGCTTCATCGAGCGTCTCCGGCTCGAGGTACTCGAACGGTCTCATCGCGGCCGCGCCGACGCGATCGCGCGGGCGATCCCGTAGTAGCCCGTGCAGCGGCAGAGGTTCCCCATCATCCAGTCGCTGACCTCGGCCGCCGTCGCGTCCGGTCTGGCCTCAAGCAGCGCCGCAGCCGCGACGAGCTGGCCCGACGTGCAGATGCCGCATTGGAAGCCGCCCTCGGCGATGAATGCCTCTTGGAGCTCCGACGGACCGTCGGCGCTCGCCAGGCCTTCGACCGTCGTGATCGCGGCCCCGTCGATCTGCGTCGCGAGCAGGAGGCACGCCGACATCGGCGCGCCGTCCACCTGCACGGTGCACAGCCCGCACACACCGATCGAGCAGCCATCCTTGGTGCCGGTCTTCCCCAGGTCCGAGCGGAGCAGATCGAGGAGCAGGCGCTCCGCGGGAACGACCCGCTCGACCACGGCGCCGTTCAGTCGGAAACGGATCGAGTGGTCGCTCATCGCCGCCTGTCGTCGCTGAGCCGGTATCGCTGGACCTTGCCGGTCGCGGTCTTCGGGAGCTCGGATACGAGCTCGACCCAGTGCGGACGCTTGTGATGCGGAAGGCGCTCGGCAGCGAGCGCGATCAGCTCCGCGGGCGATGGCCGACCTCCCGCGCCGGCGACGACGAAGGCGCATGGCCGGGTGAACCCGTCGCGATCCATCCGACCGACGACGGCGCATTCCCGCACGTCCGGATGCGACATGAGGACGGCCTCGACCTCGAGCGGCGAGACCCACTGCGCCCCGACGCGAAGCATCTCGTCATCACGGCCAAGGTGGGTGTAATGCCCGTCGCGCACCTGATAGCGATCGCCCGTGACGACCCAATCGTCACGGAAGGTCGCCGCGTTGCGCTCGGGCCGCGCGTGATAGCCCTGCGCCGCGGATGGGCCGCGCACCCACAGGGTCCCCGGCTGTCCGGGGGGCACATCCCGCCCGTCGTCGCCAACGATGCGGGCCTCGTAGCCCGGCACCGGCACGCCGGACGATCCGGGCGTCACGTCATCGACGGTGTTCGAGAGCGCGATGTAGCCGATCTCCGTCGAGCCCATGCCATCGAGGATCGAGAGGCCGAAGCGTGCCCGCCAGCGGTCCGCGATGGGCGCGGGCAGGGCCTCCCCGGCCGAGATGCAGCAGCGCAGCGAGGCGACATCGGCCGTCTCTCCGGCCTCCGCCGCGGCGAGGAGCGCGGAATATGCGCCGGGCACCGCGTAGAGCACGGTCGGCCGCTCCCGCGCGACGATCGCCCACGCCCGCTGCGCGGAGAACCGCTCAGCGTCGAGCACGACGGACGCGCCGGTGGCCAGAGGGATCATCAAGGAGCTCTGTAGACCATAGGAGAAGAACATCTTCGCCGTGCTGTAGACCCGGTCATCGGGCCGCAGGCCGACGATATGGCGGCCATGGGCGCCCGCCGGCGCGAGCGAGCGCGCGTGGAGCTGGATGACCGCCTTCGGCCCCCCGGTGGTGCCGCTCGAGTATTGCCAGAAGCACATGTCGTCTTCGCGGACCCGCGCGGCCGCGACCGGTGCGCCCGCCTCGGCGAGCAGCGACGCGGTCTCCTCGGTCAGGACGAGGCGCGCGCCGCTGTCGCGGAGCATGAGCGCGAGCTCCTCGGGCCGGACGAGCGTCGACAGGGGGACGGCGATCGCTCCGATCTTCACCGCACCGAGGAACGCCGCAATGAAGTCCGGCGAGTCGCGGAGCACGATGGCCACGCGGTCGCCCGCGCCGATGTCGCGCTCGCGCATGGCGGCGGCGGCACGATCCTGGCGCTCTGCGAGATCGGCGTACGTGATGGTCTCTCCAGCGAAGCGGATGGCCGTCCGGCCGCCGCGACCGTCCGAACAGGCCGCGTCCGCGAGAGCGCCCGCGACGCCGGACGCGGCTAGAGGTACCTGCGACCCTCGAGCTTGTTCGGGACGACCAGCCCGAGCGCCGTGATCTTCGGATCCATCTCGGCGATGTACTGCTCGCGCATCTGTCCGTTCGTGCGTTTCTTCAGACCCCACTCGATATAGCGCTCGTCTCGGGCGGAGTTCGATCGCCCGAACATGTCGAGCCCGATGACGTACCACTTGTCGATCGCCCGCTGAGCGGTTGCCTTGCCGTCGGGCGTCTCCATCAGCTTCTGGAGCTGCTGCTCGCCATACGCGACGTGGCCCTTTTCCTCGCGCAGAATGACCGGGAGAGCGTCGTCGGTCGGAAGGTACGAAGAACCGACCATCTCATCGAGCTGGTACTCACCCACCTTGTCGATCAGGAAGCCGAACGCGGCGAAGTCGCCCCACTCGGGCATGTCGACCTTGAACGCGTCCACCTCGCGTTGCGAGCGGGGCCGATAGAGGATGTCCGACCGGTCAAGGCCGATCATCCCGAGCATGCGGAGGAACTTGCGACAGTGGTCGATCTCCTCCGACGCGATGCGCGCGACCCGCCATTGGTCGTCAACGCTCGGCGCGCGAAGGGTCCAGTGATCAACGTAGATGTGCGGTCCACCGATCTCGCAGTCAGCCTGGATCGTCAGGAGGCGGGTCAGCAGCTCTCGGTACTCGTCCGGCATCTTGCCGAAGTCCTTCGGCTCGATGCGATCGGTGAACTGCGCCACTACCCGCCTCCCCCTCTACCTGTTAGCCACCGAGCTTCCGGTCCTGAGCGCTCTTCATGAATGAATTGTCGATCATCTTGCTGATGTCGACGGTCTTGATCTTGTCGTTCGTCTTGCCCAGGACCTCGACGGCACCTTTGAACTGCGCGACCTCGACGATCGGATACGCGGGAGTCACCGGTGTGGCACCACCGACGAAGAAGTCGTAGGCGATGCTCGAGTTGGCAGCGCGCGACGGTGACGAGAAAGGCGGCGGCGAGAA
>JANXXG010000389.1 GCA_025350745.1 Chloroflexota bacterium
TCGAAGACAACCTGCTGCTCGGCGCGTACAGCAAGAGAGCGCGTCCAGATCGCGCGTCGACGCTCGCGAGCGTGTACGCGCTGTTCCCGC
The DNA here is from genome assembly GCA_025350745.1 of Chloroflexota bacterium. Taxonomy (GTDB): domain Bacteria; phylum Chloroflexota; class Limnocylindria; order P2-11E; family P2-11E; genus UBA4735. The sequence goes on from JANXXG010000389.1 coordinate 91, forward strand.
GCCTCGCCGAGCGCCGCGGCCAGCTCGCCGGCACCCTCTCCGGCGGCGAGCAGCAGATGGCAGCCATCGGACGCGGCCTCATGGGCAAGCCCGAGGTCCTGATGCTCGATGAGCCATCGCTCGGCCTCGCCCCGATCCTGGTGGACGAGGTCTTCCGTGTGGTGACCGACATCGCCGCCCGCGGCGTGACCGTGCTGCTCGTCGAGCAGAACGTCCACCGCGCGCTCGAGGTTGCCGAGACGGCGAGCGTCATCGAGAACGGTCGGGTCGTGCTCGCCAAGTCGGCGCAGGAGATGGCCAACGATCCGAATGTCCGGAGCGCGTATCTCGGGCTGTAACCGCGCAGGCATGATGGCTGCGCGGCCCGTACGCCCGATCTATCCTCGGCTCACATGACCGACATCCGCCCGGTGCTCACGCCCGCGTATCGCCTCGTCATTCGGCTCGAGATCGAGAACCATCCCGGGATGTTCGCGAACGTCGCGCGCATCATCGCCGAGCGCGGTGGCAGCCTCGGGGCGATCGATCTCGTCGAGGCGACCGACCGCAAGCACGTCCGGGACGTGACGGTCGACGTGCCCGACGAAGCGACCGGCGAGCGTCTTGCGGACGACCTCAAGGCGCTGAATGGTGTCGTCGTGCGCTCGGTCTCGGACCGCACCTTCCTCATGCATCTTGGCGGCAAGGTCGCGATCGCTGGCCGGGTCGCGGTGCGTAACCGCGACGACCTCTCCCTCGTGTACACGCCCGGTGTGGCACGCGTGTGTCGGGCGATCGCCGCAGATCCCGAGCGCTCGTGGGCCCTCACCCAGCGGGCGAACGCGATCATCATCGTCTCGGACGGCACCGCGGTCCTCGGCCTCGGCAACGTCGGGCCGCTCGCCGCGTTGCCGGTCATGGAGGGGAAGTCGCTTCTCTTCGCCGACCTCGCCGGCGTCTCGGCCTTCCCGATCGTGATCGAGCCGGGCACGGTCGAGCAGACCGTCGACGCGGTCGCGCGTATCAGCGTCGGCTTCGGTGGCATCAATCTCGAGGACATCGCAGCTCCGGCGTGCTTCGAGATCGAGCGGAAGCTGCGGGAGCGCCTGACGATCCCGGTGTTCCACGACGACCAGCACGGCACGGCGATCGTCGTCCTTGCCGGCCTCCGCAACGCCGCGGAGGTCTGCAAGGTCCCGATGGAGGACCTGCGGATCGTCGTCCTTGGCTCGGGCGCCGCCGGGATCGCGAGCGCGCGGCTTCTGCACACCGCCGGTGCGAAGACGGTCGTCGTGTGCGACCGGACCGGCACGATCACGACGACCCGCAGCGACCTCAATAGCGAGAAACACGCCCTCGCGATCGAGCTTGGGAGCGATCAGCCGATGCGGTCGTTGACCGACGCGCTACGCGGCGCGCACGTCCTCATCGGCCTGTCGGGGCCGCGTCTGGTGACACTCGAGATGATCCGTACGATGGCCCGTCCGCGGATCGTGTTCGCGATGGCCAATCCCGATCCGGAGGTGGATCCGGTCGACGTCGCCGCTGACGTTGACGTGATGGCGACGGGACGGAGCGACTACCCGAATCAGGTGAACAATGTCTTGGCGTTCCCCGGGATGTTCCGTGGGCTGCTGGACGCGCGGGCAAGCACCGTCACGACGAACATGGAGCTCGCCGCGGCCGCCGCACTGGCGGAGTGCGTGCCGGCGCCCCTGCGCTCGGCGGAGTACATCCTCCCGTCCGTCTTCGACGCGGCGGTCGTCCCCGCGATCGCGAAAGCAGTGAGCTCTGCTGCACGAGCCGACGGCGTCGCGCGCCGCATGGACCGCGACGCGGCGCCTGGTGCCGGGGGACGCTCGATCGCCGGCTAGCCCGGGTTAGGCAGGGCTAGCGGCCCTTCCAGACCGGCAAGCGCTTCTCGAGGAACGCGGTCACGCCCTCGCGGAAGTCCTCGGATCCATACGCGAGACCCACGATGTCCTCGCCCGTGCCGAGCAGCTCGCGCTGGCTCTCGAGCACCCGAAGCACCGCGAGCTTCGTCGCGCGAATGGTGAGCGGCGCGTTCCCGGCGATCCGCTCCGCGAGCTCGGTCACATGGGCCTCGATGCGGTCCAGCGGCACGACGTCGTTGAACGCGCCGGCCGCCCGAGCTTCGACCGCCGTCGCGAGCCGTCCGGTGAACAGCAGCTCCTTCGTCACGGCCGGTCCGACGACCTGCACCAGGCGCGCGACATTTCGCAGGGACAGGGTGTTGCCGACGGTTCGCGCGATGGGAACGCCGAAACGCGCGTTCTCCGCGGCGATCCGCATGTCGCAGGCGAGCGCGATCGCCGCGCCGCCCCCGGCGGCGACACCCCGGATGAGGGCGATCGTCGGCTTCAGGAGCTTCTCGACCCCACCGATGCCCAGCTCGATGTGCTTCTCGTACGCCAGCGCGTCGGCCGCGCCGCGGATCTCGCCGACCCGTCGGATATCGCTTCCCGACACAAATGCATCGTCGCCCTTGCCCTGGAAGACCACCACCCTGATGCTGTCGTCCGCGCCAAGCTGCGCGCAGATGTCGCCGAGCTGCGCGTACATCGCGTGGGTGAACGCGTTGCGCGCCTCCGGTCGGTCGAACGTGACCCAGGCAACGGCACCGCGGTCCTCGCGGTGGATCGTCATCGGGCGCCGCCGGTTGCGAACAGCGCGTCGATCTCCGCGCCGGCGATCCCGGCCTCGTGAAGGACCTCGCGGGTGTGCTCGCCGAGGAGCGGAGCGGCGCGGCGCATGACGGGCGGTGTCTCCGAAAGATGCAGGGGCGATCCGATGGCGCGCACCGTCCCGAGCACCGGGTGGGGAAGATCGACGAAGAGGCCGCGCTCGGCCAGATGCTGATCTGCGAAGACGGCGGCAAGGTCGTTGATCTTTCCGCAGGGGACCCCGGCCGCGGTCAAGGCCACGAGCCAGTCCGCGGTCGTCCGCTGCTGGGTCACGTCCTCGATGATGGACGCGAGCTCCGTCGCGCGCTCCCGGCGCCGCGTGCCGTCCACCCAGCGGGGGTCGTCCCGCAGCCGGGTCAGGCCGGTCACGTCGCAGAACGCGGTCCACGTCGGCGGCGTCGTTGCGCCGATCGCGATGTACCCGTCCGCCGTCCGGAACGCCTGGTACGGCGCCGTCACCCGATGCGCCGAGCCCAGCGGACCGGGGACCTCGCCCGTGGTGAGGTAGACGCCGGACTCCCAGATGGCGAGCGAGACGCCGCTCTCGATGAGCGAGAGGTCGATGAGCTGCCCGCGCCCGGTCCGTTCGCGCGCGTGGACCGCGGTCACGATCGCGAAGGCCGCGTAGAGGGCTGAGGTCAGGTCAACCACGGGTACGCCCACCTTGACCGGCGGCCGGCCGGCTTCGCCGGTGACGCTCATCAGGCCGCTCTCGGCTTGAAGGATGAGATCGAGACCGGCACGATCGCGGTATGGGCCGGTGCGACCGAACCCGGTGACCGAGCAGTAGATGAGCCGGGGGTGCTCCGGAGCGAGCGCCTCGTAGCCCAGGCCCATCGCGTCCAGGGTGCCGGCTCGCAGGTTCTCGATGATGACGTCGCTGCGCGCGGCCAACGACCGGAACGCCCGCTTGCCGCCCTCCGACTTGAGGTCGAGCGCGACGCTCCGCTTGTTCCGGTCGAGGCGCAGGAAACCTGCGCCATCCGGGCTGCCTTCGGCGAAGGGCCCGAGGGAACGTGAGTAGTCGCCGCCAAGCGGGGCCTCGATCTTGACGACGTCCGCCCCCATGTCCGCGAGCAGGGTGCCGGCGTACGGCCCGGCCATGAAGTTCCCGAGCTCGAGGACCCGAAGGTCATCAAGCGCCCCGATAGGCACCGATCACCTCGTCGTAGAACGCGAGCAGCTGGTCGGTGACATGCGGCCAGTCGAACTCGCGGGCGCGCACGCTGCCGGCGACACCAAGGCGCTCGCGCAGCGCCGGCTCGGTCGCGAGCCGCTCGAGCGCAGAGCAGAGCGCGTCCACGTCCTTCGGCTCGACCAGGAGACCGGACACGTTCCGCTGGATCACCTTCTTATAGCCGTGGATGTCGCTCGCCACGGCCGCGGTGCCGGCGGCCATCGCCTCGAGCAGGACCACGCCGAATGACTCCTGGCCCGTCGACGGAGCGCAGAAGACGTCGGCGGTCTTATAGAAGCGGGCCTTGTCGATATCGCTGGTGCGGCCGGCGAACAGAACGTCCCCGACGCCCTCCCTGCGGACGAACTCGCGAAGGTCGCCGAGCTGCGGGCCGCGCCCGATGATGATCAAGCGGGTCTCGGGGCGGCGCTTCTTCAGCTTCGCGTATGCCTGCATCAGATAGGTCGCGCCCTTGCGCGGCTCGAGCCGGCCGACGAACAGGATGTTCGTCTTCCCGTCCCGGTACTCAGGGAACGGCTTCGCGTTGGCGAAGAAATCCACGTTCACGCCGTTCGGGATGATGCGGTAGTCGCCGGGGAAGTACCGCGAGATGAAGTGCCGGGCGGCGCTCGACACGGCGATCCGGCCGTCGAGCTTGTCCATGTAGCGCTTGCCGATGGGACGGCCCAGCCAGTAGCTGAATGAGAAGCCACCGAAGGCGTGGAACGTGGCGACCTGCGGGCAGCTCTTGCGATCGAGGATCTGCGCCGAGAGCAGGGGCACGAGCGGCTCGTGGTGGTGGATGATGTCGAACTGCTCGCGATCGAGGATCTTCGTCACGAGGTACTCCAACCGGGCCGAGAGCGTGATCCGGCCGACACTCCCGTTGTATGGGACCGCGATGGCCCGGCCGATCTGGATCACGTCCTGCGCGGACGGGTCGTCGCCCCAGGGGGCCGTGATGATCCGGACCTCGTGTCCGCGCTCGCGCAGGTTCTCGTAGGTCTCACGGATGTTGTCGTTCGCCCCGCCCGGGCGCGGATACGCATACGGGCTGACGATCCCGATCTTCATGCGGGTCTCTTCTTTCCGATGCGGTGCCGGGCGCGCTTGTACGGGTCGCGGATCATCGACCGCCACTGCTGCTCCGCCGCGCCATCCAGATGCTCGCGGAGCGTCCACGGCCGGCCGTCCGCGGTGGTGGTGCGTGCGGCGATGGCGGCGCGCAGCGCTGCCGCGCCCTGGCCCGGGAATTCGGTCCAGGCCGTGCCGACGAGAGCGGCGTGATGCGCGTCGCTCGATCCGGTCTCGGCCACGCGCAGCACGTGGGCATTCAGCCACCGGGCGCGCTTCTCCCGCACCCTTCCTGCGTAGCTCGGGTTGCGGACCTCGACGCCATCGACGAACGATGCATCGTCGCCCTGTGCCGCGAGCGCTCGCAGAGCACGCTCGCCGATGGAGAACGTGAGATACGAAAGCGGGTGCGGGACGATCGCCAGACCGCCTCCGCGGTGGATCGCGCCGATCGTCTCGCCGAGCGGCCGGAACATCGGGATCTCGGTCTCGACGAAGAGCGCGAGGAGGTGACCGGACCGTGTGGTGACCTCGATGCCCGGGACGACCTCGATCCTCGACCCGCGCTTCGCAGCGAGATCGCGGAGGATGAAGGAGCCCCGGATGTCGTCGTGGTCCGTGAGGGCGATGATGTCGAGCCCGGCGGTCTCGGCGGAATGAAGGATCTCCTCGGGCGAGGCGAGTCCGTCGCCGAGATCGGAGTGGAGCTGGAGATCGGCCTTACCCATGGGCGCGACCGTACGACAGCGTTCTCACCGGCGCCAGAAGGCCTCGAATACCGACCATTGCTCGGGAGCCACCCGGACGTGCTTTTCGAGCAGCGTGGCCCACCGTTGCACGCCATCATGAAGATCCGCCTCGTGGTCGCCGGTGCGCTGCAGGACGAGCTCCGGCTCGAAGATCGCGTGCATCGCGCGGCCTTCGTGGTGCGCGAAGCCGGGGATGAGCGAGGCGCCGGTGCGGAGCGCGAGCGCTACATGGGCGGAGGGCAACAACGCCTCTCGTCCGAAGAAGAGGACGCGCTCGCCGACACCGGTGACCGCGCGATCCGCCAGGAGGCCGAGCGCGCCGCCGCGTTTGAGGACCCGGTGGATGCCCAGCGCCGAGCCGGTGTACACGAGCGTCAGGCCCATTCGACGGCGCAGCCGGTTGATGACCCGGGACATCTCGCCCGTCTCCCGCTCCACCGGAAGTGTGACCTCGTAGCCGTAGGCCACGAAGACCTGGCCGCACACCGAGATCGGTCCGATGTGTGCGCTCGCGAACACGACCCCGTTGCCGCGCTCGTATGCGCCGACGACATGCTCCCAGCCCGACAGTGCGACGTTCCGGCGGATCATCTCGTGGTCCCACCGGGCGATGCGGAAGAGCTCGAGGTAGTGGCGCACCTGCTCGACGAACGTGGCCCACACGAGACGCTCGCCATCTGGGCTCCGCATCCGCTCCGGGGCCACGATCGACAGGTTCTCCCGAACGTTCGTGCGGGCACCGGCCGAGAGGCGGTACGCGATGCTGCCGACCGCCACTGCGATCGGGCGGTCGAGGATGGCCGGGAGATGCGGCAACGTGCGCTCGGCCACAAGCGCCAGCGCGGTGCCCGGCGACATCACGCGCCCGCGGCCGGCACCGGGGGCCACATCGGCCGGAAGATGTACCACTGGTCCGGCCAGCGCGCGACGAAGCCCTCGAGGCCTCGAGCGATGGTCTGCGTCGCGCGCTGGACGTCATCTGCGGCCTGCTTCGTGCGCTCGACGAAGATCGGGGGCAGCGCGATGCCGGTGAACGTGTTGTCGTGCCGGCGCACCGCGACCGCGACGACGATCGGCGCACCGGACACGCGCGCGAGGCTGGCCGCGACCGCTGGAAATGCGGTCGGCGTGCCGAAGAACTCGGCCTCCACGTTGTCGAACGCCTGCGCGCGCGGGCCGAGATCCATCATCAGTCCGACCATCTCGTTCCGCCGTAGCGCGTGGAGGACCTTCCTCGCGGCACCGTCCGGTGTGAGGAGGGTGATGTTCTTGTGCGCGCGGTTCCCCACGAGCAGGTCCATGAGGCGCTGGTTCTCGAGCTCGTCGGCGATCACGTTGAGGGGAGTGCCGTCCGCGATCCGGGCGCCACCGAGCTCGAAGTTCCCGAAATGGATCGAGACGAAGATGACCCCCTTGCCGTGAGCCAGCGCCTCGCGGAGATGCTCCGAGCCTTCGACGGTGACCAGACGCTCGAAATCCGCAGCGTCCAGGCTGGGGAACCGCATGATCTCAACGAGATACTTTGCGAAATTGCGGAACGAGCGCCGCGCGACCCGGGCCACCTCGCGGTCGGTGGACGGTCGGCCGAGAACGATCGAGAAGTTGTGCTTCGCGATCCGTCGCTTGGCGGTCCACAGCACGTAGCCGATCTCGCCCATGACCACCGCGAACGCGTATAACGGTCGAGCTGGTACCCGCTGCGCGATCGCAGCCGAGATCCGCCAGGTCCAGTAGCTGAGGCCGTGCAGGATGCGATCGACCATCTACGCCTTTCCGGTCAGGGTCTCGCTGTTCTTGCCGCTGATGAAGTCCTCGACCATGACGCGGGAGCGGTCGTCGTGGATCTGCTTCGGCGGTGACTTCATGAAGTACGAGGCCGGGGCCACGATCGTGCCGAACAGGCCCCGGTCGAGAGCCAGCTTGGAGCAGCGGATCGCGTCGATGACGACGCCGGCGCTGTTCGGCGAATCCCACACTTCGAGCTTCACCTCCGCGTTGAGCGGGACGTCGCCGAACGTGGTGCCTTCCATCCGGATGTAGCACCATTTGCGATCGAGCAACCACGGCACGTGGTCGCTCGGGCCGACATGGATGTCGTCCGGGTCGATCTCGTAGTCGAGCATGGAGGTGACGGCGTTCGTCTTGCTGATCTTCTTGGACTCGAGGCGCTCGCGCTCGAGCATGTTGAGGAAGTCCGTGTTGCCGCCGAAGTTGAGCTGGTAGGTCCGGTCCAGGCGGACGCCGCGGTCCATGAACAGGCGCGTCAGCACACGGTGGGTGATCGTGGCGCCGACCTGGCTTTTGATGTCATCGCCGATGACCGGGAGGCCGGCCGAGGCGAAGCGGCGCTGCCAGTACGGCTCGCGGCCGATGAAGACCGGGA
>JANXXG010000394.1 GCA_025350745.1 Chloroflexota bacterium
GCCTATCTGCCCAAGCGTTTCGACGATGCGACGTTCGACCCGTTCACCGTCACGGTGGCTCCATTCACGCCGTCGGTGAAACCATTTTTCGTGGCGTCGGCGATGGCCGCTGCCGTCGCCTCCAGGACTGTGCCGCCCTGGTACAGGACGATCGCCCCGGCAAAGGCGCCAGCGTCGGCCGCCTCCTGTTGGGTGCGCTTCGCTGCGAAGAGCTGTCCCGCGTCGATCGCGAGCCCGACCGCGAACATGAGCGCCATGAAGACGATCGCGATCATCACGATCGCCTGACCGCCGTCGCGCCCGCGACCGAAGAACGCATTGGGCTTGCGCATCTCGTGCACGCTCCTCATCGCTGGATATACAGCTTCGAGCCGCCGCGAAGGGTCAGCTGGAACGCGCCACCCAGGAGGTACTGCGACGGCATCGGGACGAACGGGGCCGTTGCGTCGACGACGACCGGGCACGTCCGGTAGTTGCACACCGTGCCCGCGATACCCGGGTAGTCGATCGTCACGGTGATGCCGTAGACGCCGACTGCGTTGTTCGTCACAGCGCTCACGATCTGATCGAGGTTGCGATTCGAGGCCGGTGGGTTGACGCAGTTCGTGCACGGACCGACGACCGGATTGCCGCCGGTCCCGTGGACGATCGCGTACCGCGTTCCCTCGCGGGCCGCGAACGCCAAGGTGTTCTCCTGCCACACGGCCCGAGCGCTGTCGAAGATCCCGGTCACGAGGAGCAGGAAGACCGGCAGGATGAACGCGAACTCGACGAGCGATTGCGCCCCCTCGGCGCGGGCGAAATGTCGCAAGCCATCGCTGCGGAACATCAATAGAACGTCCGCATCGAGGTGGTCCGGTCGAAGGTCCCGCCGTTGGGGACGATCGGCCACGCGATCAGGGTCGACCAAGCGTATTGGACCCGGACATTGATGAAGCACGGGCTCGCGATCGTCGATGTGCCGACGCAGGCCGTGATCCCGTCGGACTGGGTCGTGGTCACCGTCACCATGCTCGTCGTGGCTACTGCAGTGGGCGTGCGATTGATCTCGTCGATCGCCGCCTGCTTGGCCTCGGCCACCGACGGCAGGGACGTGATCGCGTACGCCTCCGCGCCGGCCCGCGACCCGTTCTCGACCGCGATCTGGAGGGCGTACGCCCGCGCGAGATCGGCACCCCCGACGACGCCGAAGACGAGCAGCGGCAGGGCGAGCGCGAGCTCCACCATCGCCTGGCCACTGTCGGCGCGCCACGACCGCCCGCTTGTACGCAAGGTGAACACCTCCCGAATAACGCCGAAGTGTAGGTAGCCGACACGTCGAGCGAGGTAGGAGAGTGGTACCGGTCGAGGTCAGCCTTCCGGACGCCTGTAGCGGCCTGGGACGCGCTCTGCGATCCGCGGCAGTCTGGTCCGACCAGCCCTAGAATGGACCCATGAACGCCTCTGACGGCACCCGGAGCTCCTCGATGTCGCCCCGGTCCCTCGAAGAGCGGGCCGCCCGGGTCCTCTCTCCGGTCCTCGGCCACTACACCTGGCTCGAGGTCGACCACGGGGAGGGGAGCTGGCTGATCACGAAGAGCGGCCGGCGGGTGCTCGATCTGACGTCGGGGATCGCCGTGACACCGATCGGGCACGCGCATCCAAAGGTGGTTGCGGCGGTCCAGGCCCAGGTCGCCAAGCTGTCGCATATCTGTGCCGGCGTGGCCGCGTACGAGCCGAATATCGCGCTCGCTGAAGCCCTCGGCGAGATCACTCCCGGGGACCTCGACATGGTCTTCTTCGGGAACTCGGGCGGCGAGGCGATCGAGGCGAGCATCAAGCTCGTCCGCCAGGTCACAGGCCGCGAGTCGATCATCGTCTTCCGCGGCGGGTTCCACGGCCGGACCACCGGTGCCGCATCGGTCACCACGTCCAAGTCGCTGTACCGCAAGGGCTACGGGGCGCTCCTTCCCGAGGTTCATGTCGCCCCATATCCCTATCCGCTCGACTGCCCGATCACGCCCGCGCACGACGCCGAGACCTGCGGCCAGCATTCCCTCGCGATCATCGAGCAGATGCTCGACCACGACGTGCCGGCGGAGCAGATCGCGGGGATCCTCATCGAGCCCGTGCTAGGCGAGGGGGGCTACGTCGCGCCGCCCGTGTCATTCCTGCAGGGCCTACGAGCGCTTGCGACGCGCATCGGCGCGCTGCTCATCTTTGATGAGGTCCAGACGGGATTCGGCCGCACCGGGGCCTGGTTCGCGGCACAGAAGTTCGGCGTGACCCCCGACGTCATGACCCTCGCGAAGGCCCTTGGCGGCGGTCTGCCGCTGGGCGCGCTCGTCGCGCCGCGCGCGATCCACGAGCGCTGGCGCACATCGACCCATGGATCGACCTTCGGCGGCAACCCAGTGTCGTGCGCCTCGGGGCTCGCGACGCTCGAGGTCATCCGTGACGAAGGCCTCGTCCAGCGCGCCGAGCTCGTTGGCCGGATCATCGTCGAGGAGCTGGCGCCGCTGAATCGCGATCCGCGCGTGCGCGAGATCCGGACGACCGGCGCGATGGCCGCGATCGAGTTCACCGACAAGGCCACCTCGAAGGGCGCGATCGCGGGCGCGCTCGATCGCGATGTGCTCCTCATCACCTGCGGGTCGCACGATCAGGTGGTCCGGTTCATCCCGCCGCTCAACATCGCCGAGGACGACCTCCGGAACGGGATCCGGGCTTTCGTCGAGGCCTGCCAGACCGCTCCGGTCGGCGCCCCCGCCTAGCTTCCCTCGCGTCCCCCGCGCCCCGCGAGTCGTTACCGAAAAATGTCCCTTCACCGCTCTTGACACTGACCGGGGCAGGAGTAACGTTCGCCACCTGCGCCACTAGATGTTGTGTCCGCCGGCAGGCCGGTCCATACATGTAGGGGTTCGGGAACGCACGAGGAGGAAGGGTCATGTCGCACGCTCCAGCGCATGCCACCGCGCCACGAGGTCCACTCCTCCTTCTATTGCCGCTTTCGTCCGTCCCAGCCCACCAAACCCCCAACCTCTACTAGGAGCCCCTGAAATGGCTATTGCCGAGCTACCGCCGCAGTCCGCCCACCCCGATCGCGACCCCAAGCCCGCCCAGAAGGCGCGGGGCCTTCGGTTCGAGCGCTACTTCACCCAGGACGGCGTCCACCCGTA
>JANXXG010000401.1 GCA_025350745.1 Chloroflexota bacterium
CGCGCGCATCCTGAAGGCCGAGGGCTTCATTGGTGGCTACGTCACCGAGGCCGCGAGCGAGCGGAAGGCGACGAAGGAGAGCGAAGTGCTCCCGGCCGGTACTCAGCTCGTGGTGAAGCTCAAGTACATCGGCGGCAAGACGCCCGCGGTCTCCGGCATCCGGCGCATCAGCCGGCCGGGCCTGCGGGTCTACGCGCGCAAGACCGAGATGCCGCGGGTCCTCGGTGGCCTGGGCGTCGCGATCGTGTCCACCTCGTCCGGTCTCATGACCGGTCGTGAGGCGGAGAAGAAGGCCCTCGGCGGCGAAGTCCTGGCGTACGTGTGGTGAGGTCGGCATGAGTCGTATCGGCAAGCTCGTCATCCCGGTCCCGCAGGGGGTCGACGTGAAGCTCAATGGCAATGACGTCGCCGTGAAGGGCCCGAAGGGCGAGCTCAAACGGAGCTTCCACCCGCTCGTGTCCATCGAGCGGACCGACGGCACCCTGACGGTGAAGCGCGCGAACGAGAGCCAGCAGGCGAAGGCCCTGCACGGCCTCTCGCGGTCGCTCCTCGCCAACATGGTGACGGGCGTCAGCACGGGCTACGCGAAGGATCTGGAGATCAGCGGTACCGGCTACCGCGCGACGCTCGCGGGCAAGAAGCTGCAGCTCGCGCTCGGCTTCTCGCATCCGATCGAGATCGATCCGCCTGCCGGCGTGACGTTCGCGCTCGAGACGCCCCAGAAGGTGCGCGTCGCGGGTGCGGACAAAGAGGTCGTCGGCGAGGTCGCCGCGAAGATCCGCCAGCTCCGCGTCCCTGACCCGTACAAGGCGAAGGGTGTGAAGTACGCGGGCGAGTACATCCGCCGCAAGGCCGGTAAGGCCGGCAAGGTCGGCGCGAAGGCCTAGGGAGGAGCGGCAATGGCAGTCACTCAACGGAACGAGGCCAGGCAGCGGAGGCACCGTCGCGTGCGTGCGCGCATCGCGGGCACTGCCGACCGGCCGCGTCTCGCCGTCTACCGCTCCCTCTCGCAGATCTACGCGCAGGTGATCGATGACCGCACCGGCCGTACGCTGGCCGCCGCATCGTCGCTCGATGCGAAGGACGGCAAGGCGAAGCGGTCGGACGCCGCCGCGTCCGTCGGCGCGAAGATCGCCGAGAAGGCGAAGGCCGCCGGCATCGAAGAGGTGATCTTCGATCGCGGCGGGTACCGCTACCACGGTCGCGTGAAGGCACTCGCCGACGCGGCACGCAGCAACGGATTGAGGTTCTAAGGAATGGCGAGGATCGACGCGAACCGCCTCGAGCTCACGGAGCGGGTGGTACAGATCAACCGGGTGTCCAAAGTGGTCAAGGGCGGCCGGCGCTTCAGCTTTTCGGCCATCGTCGTCGTCGGCGACGGCCGCGGGCATGTGGGTGCTGGTCTCGGCAAGGCCGACGAGGTCCCGGACGCGATCAAGAAGGGCGTCGAGGATGCGAAGAAGCACCTCATGCTCGTGCCGCTCATCGACCGCACGATCCCGCACCCGATCACCGCGGACTTCGGCGCGGCGAAGGTCCTCCTGCGCCCGGCGTCGAAGGGCACCGGCGTCATCGCCGGCGGCTCCGTTCGGGCCGTCGTCGAGTCGGCGGGCATCCACGACATTTTGTCGAAATCGCTCGGGAGCACCAACCCGGTGAACGTCGTCATGGCCACGATGGAAGCGCTCCGCGGCCTGCGGTCGGCTGACACGATCGCCGAGATCCGCGGCCTCCCGCGGCGCGTCCGCCGGACGCCCGAGCCGGACGTGGTGGCCTCATGAGCCGCCTCGAGATCCGCCAGCACAAGAGCTCGATCGGGGAGAAGCGTGCCGCAAAGGGAACGCTGATGGCGCTCGGCCTCAAGCGGCCCGGTCACACCGTGTCCCACGAGGACACGCCCGCGCTCCGCGGGATGCTCCGCCGGATCAACCACCTGGTCGAGCTCGTGGAAGGAAAGACCGCACGATGATGACGAAGGCACGAGTGAGCCACGGCTTTGCCGGGGCGAACGAGTCCCGTCCGCTGGGGCATTCTCCAGCGAAGCTGGAGGTTGAATGAGGATCCACGACCTGGTGCCCGAAAAGGGCTCACGGAAGAACCTGCGCCGCGTCGGTCGCGGGACCGGCGGCGGTCAGGGCAAGACCGCGGGCAAGGGCACGAAGGGCCAGCTCGCACGAAGCGGCCCGGGCCTCCCGGCCTGGTTCGAAGGCGGCCAGATGCC
>JANXXG010000419.1 GCA_025350745.1 Chloroflexota bacterium
GGGTCGTGCCGAGCGCGACCATCAGGACCGCGGCCACGACCAGGAGCACCAGTCCGATGGCGATCAGTTCGCTCTCCATTTGGGTCGCCTCACTTCCGTCCGTTCTTTCATTCATGCACGATGCAGGGCAGGAAAGTGACAGCCATTCGTAACGCCGGTGTGAGATGTCTGATCTGCCTGATCTACCTGATCTGCGCCGCGCTGGTCGCCGCGTCCTGCACCCCGGAGCCGCCCGCGGTGGTGCCGACCGTACCGGCGACCAAGGAGCTCAAGGTGATCGCCGCCGGCGCGGACGGTCCGGTCGCCGGCCTGCGGGTCTGCGCCTCGACGATCAGCGGCGCGCAGACCTGCGGGCCGACGGGACCGGACGGGATCGCGACCTTCAAGCTCGCGCCGGGTGCGTACCTGGTCAGATCCGAGACCCCCGCGAGCCAGCGCCGTGTCGGCGAGCTCGTCGGGGCGGATCTGACGAGAGGACCCGCGTCCGTGCGTCTCGCGTTCGAGAAGATCAGGCGGATCAGCGGAACGATCCGCGACGTCGGCGGGAAGGCCGTGCCCCGGGGGCCGGTCTGCGCGAACCCCCTGTCGCTGGCCGCGACCGCCTGCGAGCGGAGCCGGGACGACGGCACCTACGCGATCGACGTCACTCCGGGTCTCTACAAGATGAGCTTCGACGGCGCGCCGGGGTTGAAGCTCCTTCCGCAATGGGCCTACGGTCGCGTCACCAGCGGAGAGGCCGATGTGATCGACGCACGCTCCGCGGACGCGAGCGGGGTGGACGTCACGCTCCGGCCCGGCGTGATCCTGTCGGGGACGGTGACCGCGGTCGATGGACATCCGGTGAAGAAGGCTCAGGTCTGCATGCACCGGTTCAGTGAGTCGTTGCCGTGGGACTGCGAGCGCACGGATGACCACGGTCACTACGTCGCGCTCCGGGAGCCCGACACGTACTGGGTCTGGTTCATCCCGCCCGACGAGGAGCCGCTCCTGATGCAGTGGTTCGACGATGCACCGACCGGCGTCGGCGCGACCCCCGTCGACCTCACGCGGGATCGGCGCATCGATCAGATCCTCGGCTCCGGACCGAGCGTGTCGGGCCATGTGCTGGACCCTTCGGGCACGCCTGTCTATCGCGCGTTCGTCTGCGTGGACACGCCCTTCCCGACCGGACGGATCTGCCGGCCGACCGACGAGAAAGGCGCCTATCGCGTGACGACCCGTCCGGAGACGTACCTGGTCCAGATCCTCCCGCCGGACGGCAGCGATCTGCTGCCGCAGTACTACGGCGGCGGGCGCACGTGGCTCGACGCGAACACGGTCACCGTCCGTTCGCAGAGCGTCACCATCGATGTCCGGCTGGTCCGGGGGCTGAGGGTCCAGGGCGTCGTCCGGTCCGAACAGGGCGTTCCGCTGGAGGGCGCCTCGGTCAACGTGTCCGACGCCCGGGGCATCGTGACGGCCACATCCACCGACGAGACCGGGGCATACTCGCTCGCCGTCCCGGCGGGAAGATACACGTTCGATTTCTTCGCGCCGTTCCCGAGCCAGGTGGTGAGCGTCCAAGGCAGGCCCGTAACGGTCGACCGGAGCATGTCGCTCGACGTGACCCTGGCCGACGCGAACCCCTGAGCGCGCTCATAATCGGGACACACATCCAGCCGGGAGGAACGCTCATGCAACGTTGGGACCTTCGCTCGCTCTTTGCGCCACGCCTCGTGGTGCACGCGCACTGCGACATCCCCTGCGGTATCTACGACCCGAGCGCGGCGAAGGTCGCGGCGGATACGGTCGCCAAGATGGTCGAGAAGATCCAGGGATTCGCGAAGGAGATACCCACGGCGCAGGGCGCCGCGGAAGTGACCGCTCGTAACAACTTCGTTCGGTCGATCTCGGTCAAGGAGGAGCACGCCCAGATCGTCAAGAAGGAGCTCCTCATCCTCTGGTCCGACTACTTCAAGCCGGAGCACCTCGAGAAGTATCCGCAGCTCCACGACACGTTCTGGAAGGCCGCGAAGCTGTGCTCGAAGAACAAGCAGACCGTCGACGCCCAGGCCGCCGCGGACCTGCAGGCCGCCGTCAAGGAGATCTCCGACATCTTCTGGGCGACGAAGAAGCAGTGAGACCGGCGACCCTGCTGTTCAGGGTCGCCGTGACCGGACCGAGCATGGAGCCGACCGTCCGGGACGGCGATTGGCTGCTCGTCCGGCAGCTTCGGCGAGCACCGAGGGTCGGGGAGCTCGTGGTCGCGGTCGACCCACGCGAGCCCGAGCGCCTGCTGGTGAAGCGGGTGAGCGCCGTGGACGGCGATCAGGTGTCCGTGGCCGGCGACCAGCAGGAGCGGTCCACCGACTCGCGTCACTTCGGCCCGCTCCCGGCGTCGGCGGTCCTCGGCCGGCCGGTCCTCCGGTACGCCCCCCTGCAGCGGGCCGGTCTGATCCGCTGATGGCCATCGTCACCTGCCTGCGGTGCCACAAGGCCCGAGAGGGCGCCGGCCGGGTGCTGCCCGGCGCGATCGGCGATCAGATCGAGGCGGGCATCTGCGCAGAGT
>JANXXG010000010.1 GCA_025350745.1 Chloroflexota bacterium
GCCGCCGTCCTCGTCCGCCTGCTCCGGCCGGAGCTGGCGCCGCCCGGCCTCACGACGATCATCGTGCTCGTGCTCTTCCTTGGGGGGATCCAGCTGCTGTGCCTTTCGATCATCGGCTCCTACCTCGCGCACATCTACGACGAGGTGAAGCGGCGGCCGCCCTTCATCGTCGAGTCAGTGATCAACGCGCCAAAGCGGGACGAGCCGCAGCGGTGACGGGCCGCGTCCCGCTCGTTCCGACGCGATGCGCGATCTGCGGGTCGGAGGGGAAGGCGGACGAGGTCTACGCGGCGAACGTCGAGCCCGACATGCTCGACGACGCGGTCTTCTCGGCGCGCCGGCCACCAGACGGCATTCACTTCCGGATGGTCCGTTGCCGGACGTGCGGGCTCCTGCGGTCCGATCCGATCGTGCCCGCGGAGCACCTTGCGCGGCTGTATGCCGGTAGCCACTTTGATGAGAGCGAGGTCCCGAACCTTCGGCGGACCTACGGCCGAGTTCTGACGGAGCTCGACCAGTACGGAGCGCGCAAAGATGCGCTGCTCGAGCTCGGCTCGGGGACGGGATTCTTCCTCGCGGAGGCCCGCGCGAACGGCTATCGGCGGACCGTCGGCGTCGAGCCAAGCCTCGAAGCCGCGGCCCGGGCCGATCGGATCGCCGGGGTCGAGACCGTGCGCGACGTGATGCGAGACGGGCTCTTCACACCCGATTCGTTCGACGTCGTGTGCATCTTCCAGACGCTCGATCATCTCCCCGATCCGGCGAGCGTGCTCGACGAGTGCCGCCGGGTCCTTCGGCCAGGCGGGCTCGTGCTTGCGTTCAATCACGACACGGCCGCGCCATCCGCGCGGCTGCTCGGGGAGCGCAGTCCGATCGTCGACGTCGAGCACACCTACCTCTACGACCCGCGGACGATGCGAAGGCTTTTCGAGTCGCGCGGGTACGAGGTGTGTGCCGTGGGATCGGTGCGCAACCTGATCTCGCTGCGCTACCTCATCCATCTCGTTCCCCTGCCTGGGCCGCTCAAGGCCCTCGCGCGCACCCTTCTCGAGCCGATCGGGGGCCTGCGGCTCTGGGTCCCGCTCGGCAATCTGCGACTGATCGCCCGCCGTCCCGAGGGGGCCTGATGCGGGTCGCGATCACCGGCGGGTCCGGGTTCATCGGTGCGAACCTCGCCCGGCGGGTCCTCGCGGACGGTCACGAGGTCCACCTCTTCCTGCGCCACGGCCACGACCCATGGCGGATCACCGACCTCGGCGACCAGGTGCGCATCCATCTCGTCGACATCGCCGACGCGGGCGCGGTCGCCGCCGCGCTCCACGCATCGCGACCGGAGTGGTTCTTCCACCTTGCGGCGTACGGTGCGTATCCGTCGCAGCGGGACCAAGATCAGGCCGTCCGGACGAACGTGCTCGGGACCATCCACCTTCTCGAGGCCGCCCGTGCGGCCGGGGTCGCCGCGTTCGTGGCCGCGGGCTCGTCCTCCGAATATGGCTTCACCGATCACGCGCCGTCCGAGGACGACCCTCCCCGGCCGAACAGCCTGTATGCGGTCACGAAGCTCGCAGCGGCCGCATATACCGCGTGGGTCTCACGCCGCGATGGCGCCCGCGCCGTGACGCTTCGGCTCTACTCGGCATTCGGTCCCTGGGAGGAGCCGACGCGGTTCGTGCCCCGGCTCGTGCTCGCTGGACTCGACGGTCGGCTCCCGCCGCTCGTTGATCCGCAGGTCGCCCGCGACTTCGTGCACGTTGACGATGTCTGCGATGCGTTCGTGTGCGCGGCGACCGTGCCCGACGTTCCGGCGGGAGCCATCTATAACATCGGCACCGCGGTGCAGACGTCGATCGGCGATGCCGTGGGGATGGCTCGCGATCTCATGCGCGTGACCGTCGAACCGGATTGGGGCTCGATGCCGCAGCGATCGTGGGATACCAGCGTCTGGATCGCCGATCCGCGCCGCGCTGCCCGCGAGCTCGGCTGGAGCGCACGGATCTCCTTTGGCGACGGCCTGGCTCGGACCATCGAATGGTTCCGCGACCCGCAGGTGCGCGCG
>JANXXG010000028.1 GCA_025350745.1 Chloroflexota bacterium
CCACTGGTTCCAGCGGTAGTACTCCGGGTAGCAGGTGACGACCTCGCGGCGCCAGTCGATCGACGCGCCCAGCGAGCGGAACTGCTCTCGCCAATGGGCCATGTTCTTTTCGGTCCACTCGACCGGGTGGATGCCGCGGTCGATCGCCGCGTTCTCCGCGTTGATGCCGAACGCATCGAAGCCCATCGGGAACAGGACGTTGTGCCCCTTCATGCGGGTGAACCGGGCCTGGCAGTCCGACGGCGCGATCGCGTACCAGTGGCCGATATGCATGTCGCCCGACGGGTACGGGAACATCGTCACGAAGTAGTAGTTCGGCTTGTCCGCGTCGTCGGGGGTCTCGTCGGCGTGCGTCGCGGCCCAGTGCTGCTGCCACTTCGCCTCGACGGTCGCGGGGACGTAGCGCTCGGTCCTGCTCGCCTCGCTCGTCATCGCGGTACCTCCTCGCGGAAATCAAAATGGCCCGCCGTCCAGAGAGGACGGAAGGGCCACTCCCGCGGTACCACCTCAGTTGAGACCTCGCCGCCGAAGCGGTGGAGCTGCGGGGATTCGAACCCCGGACCCCCACACTGCCAGTGTGATGCGCTACCACTGCGCCACAGCCCCGAGGTCTCCGCTCGAGCACGCTGATAACGGGCGTGACCCCGGCGATCCTTTCTAGATCGCGGCTCCCGGGCGAGTTCGCCGCACCATCACACCGGCTTGCACCGACCGCCGGCTCGCTGCGCGATGGTCACGCGGTTACTGCTCCCGTTCGCAGCCGTTGAAGTCCGAAGTATACGGGCTCAGCGGAGGCGACTCGCGTCGCGACGCATCGAGATGGATTGCAGGAGCCCGAGGGCCATGCAGATCGAGAGCAGCGACGATCCGCCGTGCGAGATGAACGGCAGGGGGATGCCGGTGACCGGCATGAGGCTCATCGCCATACCGATGTTCACGACGAGCTGGAACGCGAGCATCGAGAAGACCCCGGCGGCCACGAGGGTGCCGAAGGGGTCACGGGCCCGGAAGCCGATGCGGAGCGTCGCGATGAGCAGCACGGCGAAGAGCGCGAACAGGATGACCGCACCGACGAAGCCAAGGTCTTCGGCGAGACCGGCGAACACGAAGTCGGATTCGGCGATCGGAAGGTAGCCAAGCGGCGATTGCGTGCCGGCGGTGAGGCCCTTGCCCGTCGCCTGACCCGACCCGATCGCGATGAGCGACTGGATGATGTTCCACCCGGCGCCCTGCGGATCGGCGTACGGATCGAGGAACGCCGTGAGCCGCGCCTTTTGGTAGCCCTGGAGGATGCCCCAGATCAGCGGGAATCCGGCGAGGCCCGCGGCCACGAGCGACGCGAGCTGCCACGGGCGCGCACCGGCGAGGTACGCCATGCCGAAGAAGATGCCAACGAACACGAGGCTCGTGCCGAGATCCGGCTGGCGATAGACGAGCGCGAACGCCGGTGCGAGCAAGAGGAGCGCGCCGCCGAGGACGAGGGGCGAGGCCATGCGACCCTGACGGTCGGCGAAGTATTTCGCGAGCACCACGATCATGAAGATCTTCGCGAATTCGCTGACCTGGAACTTCTGCCCCGCGACCGTGATCCAGCGCTGCCCGCCGAGGACGTTATGGCCGATGACGAGCACCAGGGCGAGCAGCCCGATGGTCAACAGGTAGAAGACGGGCGCGAAGGTGCCGAACCAGGCGTAGTCGAAGTACGCGACCGCGAGCATCGTCACGATGCCGAGGGCGGTGAAGATCGCGCCGCGGACGATGAACTGGATCGGGTCTCCGGCGGCGAGGTCCTCATACGAGGTCGAGTACGTGATGACGAGGCCGTAGGCCATGAGGAGCAGCGTCGCGACCAGAAGGTACGGGTCAACGAGGTCAAGCCGGCGGAAGGTCGGGTTGTCATGGAGCGGCGATGCCGCGCGCTGGAGCGAGATGCCGCCGACGCTCACGGCGTTGTCTGTGCTTTCTTGGTGCCATCGACGCCGAGGTACGCCTCGTAGACCTTCTGGGTCATCGTGACCGCCGGGTTGATGCAGGAATCGCACACGCTCTTGCTCGAGTTGAAGGTGAAGATGACCATCGCGATCTCGGCGGTCGGGTCGCTGTTGTCCTGCTTGGGCATGAACGAGACGAACCAGTTGTGGAAACCGAGCAGGTTGCGGCCCGCGCTGTCCTTGCCATTCGACGAGCCGAACTCCGCCGTGCCGGTCTTCCCGGCGATCGGCAGCTTGAGACCGGGCATATAGGCGTGGCCGATCGTGACGACGGTGCGCGCCGCTTCCCGGATGAGGCGCAGGTCCTCCGGCTTCATCTCGAGCTTGCGCGCGACCTCCGGGGTCTTCGTGAAGGTCACGTGGCCCTGGGCATCCTGCACCTCCTTCAGGAGATGCGGCACGAACACGGTGCCTCCGTTCGCGACCGACGCGTACGCGTTCACGAGCTGCAGCGGTGTCACCGCGACGTAGCCCTGGCCGATGGCCTCGTGATAGGTGTTGCCGATCGTCCAGGCCTCGCCGATGGCCTGCTCCTTCCATGCGGGATCCGGCATGATCCCGGCCGCCTCACCGGGGAGATCGATCCCGGTCGGCTGGCCGAAGCCCAGCATGTGCCCGTACTTCGAGATCGCCTCCGGGCCAACGCCCTGGACCGAGCTCATCGCCGAGCCCCCGGCGAGCGAATAGAAGTAAATGTCGCTCGAGTGCGCGAACCCGTGGACGAAGTCGAGCGTCCCGTGCGCCCGCCAGTCGTAGAAGTTGAACCCGGACACGCTGATCACGTTCGAGGTCACGTTCACGATCGTGTTACGCGTCGCCGTGCCGGCGGTGAGCGCGGACAGGCCGGTCACCATCTTGAACGTCGACCCTGGCGGATAGATCTCCCCCACCGCCTTGTTCACGAGCGGATGGCGGTCGTCCTTATTGAGCGCATCGAGCTCCTTCTGGGTGATCCCTTTTACGAACACGTTGTTGTCGTAGGCGGGCGTCGAGACCATCGCGAGGATCTCGCCGTTCTGCGGGTTCATCGCGACCGCGACACCCTGGGTGAACGCGTCCTTCGCGACGCCGGCCTCGAGCTCGGTCGCGAGGATCTTCTGCAACCGGTCATCGATGGTCAGCACGACGTTCCCGCCGGCCTTCGGCGGGGTCTGGGCAAGGGTCTTGATCTCGCGCTGCGACGCATCGCGCTCGATCTCGCGCCACCCATAGGTGCCGCGAAGGTACTGCTCGTATTCCCATTCGAGGCCGGTGCGGCCGATCTGGTCGGTCGGGAGATAGCCCTGCTCGCGCAGCTTCGCGAGCTCGTCCTCCGTGACCGGTCCGGTGTAGCCCACGAGTGGCGAGTAGAGCGGGCCATCGACGTACTGACGGATCGACTCGGCGTCGATGCGCACACCCGGATACGCGTCGGCGCGCTCGGTCAGGAGAAGCGCGACCTCGCGGGGGATCGGCTTCGTCGAGATCTTGGTCGGCTCATAGGGGTTGCGCACGCGCTGGTCCGCGATGGCCTTGAGGACGTCGACCGCGTCGCGGCCGATAAGCGACGCGATGCGCACCGCAACATCCGTCTCTCTCCCCTTCGGGAGGTCGATCGGAACGATGCTCACCGCGAAGCCGGGGATGTTGCGCACGAGGACCGTGCCGTTGCGGTCAACGACGATGCCGCGGTCCGCCGCCACCGGCAGCCGGAGGAGCCGGTTGTCCTCAGCGAGGCTGCGGTAGTGCTGGCCCTGCACGAGCTGCAGATCCCACAGTCGGACGGTCAGGACGCCGAGCAGGATGGCGAAGATCGACCCGACCGCGACGAAGCGGTACGGACGCACGAACGCGCGAGGCCGCTCCCCGGTCTTCACCTTTAGAAGGATGCCTGTTTCTCGGTCCTCCGCGAGGTCCAGCGGGCGATCGGATAGGTAGCGATCGCGAGGATCCCGGTGAAGATCGCCCCGCCGCCGATCTGGATCGCGAGGTCGGTGGGTTCTGGGCCTGGGATGCCGGCGATCGAGAGCGCGAGGGCGTAGAGCGCGCCCGCGGCGAACGCGGCGGCCGTCAGGAACGAGGCCCCCACGAGCACCGGAGTCGGCCGCGGGGCCGGACGCTCCCCCAGTCCGAGAGCGGCGACCGGCGGCAGCGCCGCCACGGCGAAGGCCCCGAGCGGGCCCCCCGACAAGAGGTCCGCAGCCAGGCCCCCGATGAACGCCCACCACACGCCCTCACCGGCCCCCGCAGCCAACGACCAGGAGCCCGCCACCAGGAACGGGAGGTTCGGGCGCGCGCCGCCGATGGAGATGAACGGGACGACGGCGCTCTGGAGCAGGGCGGCTGCGAGCGGCAGCGCGATCGCCAGGACGATTCGCATGATCCCGCTCTTACGAGGGGGCTAGGTGCGTGGCCGCGGGTCGAGCGCGCGCATCGGCCCCGGCTCGATGACCCGCTCCCCCTCCTCGGCGAGCTCGTGCTCGAGCTGCGGGAACGGGTCCTCGTCGCGGAGCTTCGCGCTCACGTAGATGAGGACGAGGCGCAGGGTCGCCGCGACGGGAACGGCGAGGATGACGCCGAGCAGGCCGAAGACCGCGCCGCCGCTGAGGAGGGCGAAGATCACGAGCGCCGGGTGCAGGCGAACGATCCGCCCGATGATCAGCGGGATCACGAAGTAGTCCTCGGCGTGCCGGAGGACGGTGTACATGATCGCGATCGCCGCCACGTAGAGGAGCTGTGACCAGCCGAACGGGTTCGGGTTGCCGAGGGCGACGAGGCACGCGATGGCGCCCGCGGTGATCGGTCCGATGATCGGAATGACCTCGAGGACGCCGGTCATGATCCCAAGCAGGAGGCTGAACGGGACGCCGAAGACCGTGAGACCAATTGTGGTTGCGACCGTCATGATCACGACGAGCACCAGCTGTCCCCGGACATAGCGTCCGAGCAGGAGGCTGACCTGAGCGCCGAGCGGGAGGAGCTCGTGGCGCGAGGCCGGCGGGATGATGCCGCGCACCCAATTGAGGAGCCGCGGGAAGTCGCGGAGGAAGAAGAACAGGCCGATGAGGAACACCAGGAACTCGAGGAGAAAGTGGGAGAACCCGACGATGAACGGCACGGCGAGGGTCGCGACGCTCCGCGTGATCTCGATCGGTGCCGTCGAAATGGGGCCGAAGACGACCGGGACCAGATCCTCGGCGCCCACCTGATCGAGGGTCTCGGCAAGCGTGTTCTGGGCGTTTGCAATCAAAGTTGGTAGCACGCGTTGGAACGTCTGCATCTGGCCGACCGCGAGGGGGGCCACGAAGCGGACTCCGCCGAAGATGAACACCAGCACGGCGATGAACACGACAGCCGCGGCGACGCTGCGTCGGCCCCGCAGGCGCTCATCGATGATCCGCACGAGCGGCAGCAGGATGTAGCCGAGGATCGCGGCCCAAAGGAACGGGCGGACGATGTCGCCGGCCCGATAGATCAGGAACAGCGCCCCCACCATGAGCACAGCGATCGTCGTGCGCTTCAGGGTCGGACTCCATCGGGCCGCGTTGAGCGCGCTCAGTTGGCTCATCTCGAGCGATTATCCCGCACGGCCTCGCGGATGGTGGGCATCTCGCCGCGCCGCCAGGCCCCGAGGTCCCGTCGATGCGCGAAGAGCGTGAGCAGCGCCGCGCCGATCCCGTAGACGACGTGCTCGCGCAGGACGACCGTGGTGACCGCGAGAGCGATGATCGCGGTGACCGTCGAGATGACGAATCGCCGGATCGTCAGCAGACCGAGGGCCCAGCTCGCCAGGCCGAGCAGCGCGAGGACGAACCAGAGACCGAAGTAGCCGCCCAGGGTGGTGGCCGCTCCTTTCCCACCCCGGAAACCGGCGAACACCGGTGCGATCTGCCCAGTGACCGCCGCGAGCGCGCAGAGATCTCCGGTCAGGGCGCCTCCGACGGTCAGGCCGACGATCGCCGCGACGACGCCCTTGAACAGGTCGATCAGGAGGACCGCGATGCCGGCGATCTTGCCGACGGTGAGGGCCACATTGGTCGATCCGGCGTTCCGGGTGCCCACCGTCCGAGGGTCTGGACGGCCCGCCAGGCGGGCCGCGATGACCGCCGTGGGGATGCTTCCAAAGAGGTAGCTCGCCGCCACCGCGATTGCTGGGAGAGTTATCTCCAATGCACTAGCGCAGGAGCGTCCAGTTTTTGTCTCAGAGCCATTTCGGCTACAATAGGCGTCTCCAGTGGGGCAGCAAAGGACGACCTGCGGATGCCCTGGCGCCAAATGTTTCACGTTTGTCACGCCGTGAATGTCCTCGCCATAAGTAACCAGAAAGGCGGAGTGGGGAAGACGACAACTGCCATCAGCCTCGCCGCCGCCCTGGTCGAAAAGGGCTCCCGCGTGCTCCTGATCGACCTCGATCCACAGGGCAACGCCACGAGCGGATTGGGTATCGGCAAGGACCGGCCGCAATCGATCTACGGTGTCCTGGTGCGCGATGAGCCACTGCGCACGGCCGTCGTCGCTACCGAGGTTGCCGGCCTCGACCTGCTCCCGTCGTCTCCAGAGATGGCCGGCGCAGAGGTCGAGCTTGTGCCGCTCATGGCCCGCGAGTTCCGACTACGCGAAGCGCTTCGATCTGAGAAGGAGTACGACACGGTCCTCATCGACTGCCCACCGTCGCTTGGCCTGTTG
>JANXXG010000045.1 GCA_025350745.1 Chloroflexota bacterium
CTCTCGATCCAACGCGCGCTCGGCGTCGCGCTTTGGTGCGCGCTCCCGCTGCACGCGTTCTATGTCGTGTTGAGCCCGTTCATCACGGTGGTGAAGGTCAGCGCGGACGGGTTGGTCGGGCTCTTCGGCATCAAGACCACGGCCGAGCTCGACGTTCACAGCGAGGAGGAGCTCCGCATGCTGGTCGCGTCGTCGACCCGCAAGGGCATCCTCCAGGAGTCCGAGCGGGTGCTTCTGGGCAACGTCCTGGATTTCGCCGATACGTTCGTGCGTCAGGTCATGGTCCCGCGGACGGAGATGGTGGCGGTGCCCGAGGACACCACGGTGGCCGGCGTCGTCCAGCTGCTCGGGCAAAGTCCGTTCACGAGGATCCCGGTGTATCGGGAGGACCTCGACCACATCGTCGGCGTCATGCACGTGAAGGACGTCGTTGGGGCCGATCCGGGCCGGCCTGCGCGGGAGCTCATGCGAAAACCGCTCTACCTGCCGGAGACCGCGCACCTTGATCGGGCCCTCGCGCAGTTCCGGCGCGAACGCGTCCAGCTCGCCATCGTCATCGACGAGTTCGGCGGGACCGCCGGCCTGGTGACCCTCGAGGACGTCATCGAGGAGCTGGTGGGCGATGTCCAGGACGAGTTCGACCGCGAGACGCCGATGATCCGCGAGGAGAACGGGGTGTTCCTGGTCAACGGGCTGCTGACCCTTGCCGACGCCCGGGAGCGGCTCGGCCTCGAGCTTGCCGACGAGCCGTATGACACCGTCGGCGGAATGATCTTCGGCCGGCTGGGCCGGCTGGCGCAGGTGGGGGACTCGATCGACGTCGAGGGGTACCGGTTCACCGTCACCGGCATCGACGGGCGGCGCGTCGCCCATGCGAAGGCGAAGAAGCTCGCGGCGCCGTTACCGAACCGTTGACAGGCGACGCCCTGCTCGGCCGCTTCGTGGCATCCCGGATGCGTACTCCCTATGTCACTCGGGGATCCGAGGAACGCAGATGGAGGCACCCGATGGAGCTCGGTACGTTTCTCGCCAGTGACGCCGCGCTTGTCGTCCTCTCGACCTTCGGTCTCGTGGCGACCGGCCTTGCCATCGTGCGCGACATCCCGGTCCAACGGCGCGGTGGGGCGCGGTCAGCAGGTGGCGAGGCCTATGTGACCTCGGCTTACCTCCCGAACGGTGGTCGCGGCAGCTGATCCACGAGCGCGCGCGCGATCGTTCCGAGGTCACTGATCTTGGCTCCCCAGAATGCCTGGGCGCGGGGATCGAGCAGGACGAGCGCCCCGATGGCGAGAAGCACAACGGCGGCGGTCATCGATCCAAAGGTGATCGCTGAGTCGCGGAACGAGATCCCGCGGCGATCGGCCATTCCGGTCACCCCAGTCAGCGGGAGCGGAGCCGAGCGACGATGTTGTCCATCCGCGCCCGGCTGATGGTCAGGAATTTCGCGAGGTTCGTCCGGTCCGCCTCGAGGATGTTCGAGCCTTCGTCGTCTCCGACCGCTCGGGCCAGCTCGGCCAGCGACTCGTTGAGCTTTCGTGTTGCCGTGATCAGCGCGTCATCCTTGAGCGCCGGGATCGCCGGTGCCGACCGTGGCTCGCTCAGCTCAGGGTGGAGTGAGCGCTCGACCTTGTCGCGGAGCCGGATGAGCGTCAGCTTGCCTGCGACGACCTGCTTCGCAAGGGCCTTGCGACGCCGCTTGTCCTCGATCTTCATCAGCTCGTACGCCGCGGACAGCGTGTCGTAGCGTGCCGCGACCATCTCGCGTACGTCATCCGGGGCCGTCGCGAGGCGCAGGCGGTTCTCGACGTACCCCTTGTCCTTGCCGAGCTTGCCCGCGAGGTTCCGGATCGAATAGCCGAGCTCGTCGGTCATCTTCTTGTAGATGATGGCCTCGTCGAGCGGCGACAGGTCCTCGCGCTGCAGGTTCTCGATGAGCGCGATCTCGAGCGCCGTCGCGTCGTCGAAGCGCTCGACGATCGCGGGAATGGTCTCCTTGCCGGCGATCTTCGAGGCGCGCCAGCGCCGCTCGCCGGCAATGATCTGGAACTCGTCGCCCGCCGGGCGCACCAGGATCGGCTGGAGCACTCCGTGCTCGCGGATCGACGCAGCGAGCTCCTGAAGGGTCTCCTCGTGGAACGTCATGCGCGGCTGGTCGGGGTTCGGCACGACCTTGCCAAGGGGGAGCTCCCTGATGGAGTTCGGCCCCTTCGATGCGAGCAGGCTCACGATCCCGTGCTGGGCTTCGCGCTCCTGTTGGAAGATCCGGGTCCCCGCTTCGCGGAACGATTTGCCGCTCTTAGTGAGCACTCGCCACCTCCTTCGCGAGCTCGAGGAAGGCCTTCGCCGCATCCGACTTCGGGTCGTACACGGTGATCGGCACGCCTGCGGTCGGCGCCTCACCGACCTTTACCGACTGACGGATGACGGTCTTGAAGACCTGATGGTCGCCGAGATCGTGCAATGACTCGAGCATGTCGCGGCCGAGGATCGTCCGGCTGTCATAGAACGTTGGGAGCATCCCGAGCACCTTGAGCTTCGGGTTGAGGCGCTCCTGGACGGTCTTGATGATCTTCAGCAGCGC
>JANXXG010000079.1 GCA_025350745.1 Chloroflexota bacterium
GAGCGCCTCGTCGCCACGACACCGGGCCTGCGGACGGTCACGTTCCGGTTCGCGAACATCTACGGGCCGCGGCAACGGACCGACCTCGAGGGTGGGGTCATCGCGATCTTCGCCGGCTGCTGGAAGCGTGGCGACCCGCTCACGATCTACGGGGAGGGGACCGCGGAGCGCGACTACCTCTATGTGAGCGACACCGTGGCCGCGATCCTTGCCGGCCTCGACCGCGGCCCGACCGGCTCGTACAACATCGGGACGGGCATCGCGACATCCGTGAACCAGCTTGTGGCCGAGATGACCGAGCTGCTCGGCCCACCGAAGACGGTCATCCGCGCCGCCGAACGCCCGGGCGAGATCCAGCGCAGCTGCGTGGACGCGTCGAAGGCGATCCAGGAAGAGCTGTGGCGGCCGGCGGTGCCTCTCGCCGAAGGCCTGAGGCGGACCGTCGCCGCCTGACGGTCAGCCCTTGTGGCCGGGAGTACTTTCTGCGCGGGAGCACGGAGAAATGGCCTTCGCGGACCGATCGTTCAGCTGCCGCGAGTGCGGATCCGCATTCGTGTGGACTTCGGGCGAGCAGGAGTTCTACCAGCAAAAGGGCCTGCTGCACGAGCCGCAGCGGTGCCCCGACTGCAGGCAGCGGGCGAAGGCCGAGCGGGCCGCGCAGCGCGCCCTCGACATGCACGACATCGTCTGTAGCGATTGCGGCCGGGCCGGGCAGGTCCCGTTCGCGCCACGGACCGATCGGCCGGTGTACTGCAGCAGCTGTTTCGAGACGCACCGCAACGCCCCGCCCGCTCCTCCCGCCACCTAGACTTCGAGGTACCCCATGCGCCGATTCTTCGC
Source organism: Chloroflexota bacterium (assembly GCA_025350745.1). Lineage (GTDB taxonomy): Bacteria > Chloroflexota > Limnocylindria > P2-11E > P2-11E > UBA4735. Next base: position 841 of record JANXXG010000079.1, read on the forward strand.
CGGGTTCATCACCGGGATCGCCCTCACCTGCGTGTTCCTCGCTGTGGTCGGGCACGTGCTCGATCTGGAGGATCCGCTCAAGCCTGCCGATGCGATCGTCGCGCTCTCGGGCGATACCGGCGCGCGCACCGAGACCGCGGTCGACCTCTGGAAGCGCGGGTACGCGCCGGTCATCATCTTCGCCGGCGCGTCCGAGGACCCGAACTCCGTTGCGAGCGGCGAGCTGATGAAGCGGGAGGCGGTCGCCGAGGGCGTACCGGCCCGCGCGATCATCGTGGAGCCGGCGTCGGCGACCACCCAGGAGAACGCCCGACTCGTCGCCCAGCTCATGACGGCGCACACATTCACATCGGCGATCCTCGTGACGAGCCCGTACCACCAGCGGCGGGCGGCCTATCTGTTCGCGCGAGAGTTCCCGGCGGTGCACCTCACGTTCACCAATTACCCGGCACGCGACCCGGAGTGGGACCCGAACACCTGGTGGCTGCGCGAGCCGTCTCGCTCCCTGACGGTCGTGGAGCTCGCGAAGCTGTCGGTCGAGGTCGCGTCCGCGCCCTTCCACTAGCCCCTAGCATTCGAATACGTGCCGGTGACCGCCATCGTCGGGGCGCAGTGGGGCGACGAAGGCAAGGGAAAGATCACGGACCTCCTCGCGCAGGAGGCAGATCTCGTCATCCGCTACCAGGGCGGCAACAACGCCGGCCACACGGTCGTGAACGAGCGCGGGACCTTCAAGCTCCATCTCGTTCCATCGGGCATCTTCAATCCGAATGCGGTCTGCATCCTCGGCACCGGGATGGTCGTCGACCTCGCGTTCCTCCGCGACGAGGTGCTCGGCCTTGAGAAGCGCGGGATCAGCACCGCGAATCTCCGCATCTCCGACCGCGCCCACATCCTGATGCCGTGGCATATCGCCCTTGACCGTCTCGATGAGCGCGAGCGCGGCCGGCAGAAGCTCGGCACGACCGGTCAGGGCGTTGGCCCCGCCTACGCCGACAAGGTCGCCCGCCATGGGATCCAGCTGTACGAGGTCCGCGACGAGAAGGCCTTCCGCATACGCGTCGCACATGAGCTCGAGACCAAGAACGTCATCCTCACGAAATTCGGCGACGCCCCCCTCGATCCGACGGCGGTCGCCGACGGGGTGCTCGCCGCGGCAGCGGTGCTCGGTGACCGGATCGTCGACACGCTCCCGCTCGTGGAGCGGGCCGTTGCGACGGATGCGCGCGTCCTGCTCGAAGGACAGCTGGGCGCGATGCGCGACCTCGACTGGGGCATCTACCCGTATGTGACCTCGAGCAATCCGCTCGCGGGGTTCGCCGCGATCGGCGCGGGGATCCCGGCGCGTTCGATCACCCGGGTCATCGGGGTCGTGAAGGCGTACAGCACGGCCGTCGGTGAGGGGCCGTTCCCGACCGAGCTGGAGGGGGCCGAGGCGGCGTCCCTCCGCGAACGGGCCGAGGAGTACGGCGCGACGACCGGCCGCCCGCGGCGGATCGGATGGTTCGACGCGGTCGCCGCGC
>JANXXG010000081.1 GCA_025350745.1 Chloroflexota bacterium
GCCTGCCTCATCGTCCAACATCCCGACGCCCTCGGGACGCTCGTGGACGTGCGCGTCATCGCCGAGGCCGCGCACGCCGCGGGCGGTCTCTGCGTCCAGGTCGTCGAGCCGCACCCGAACGCGCTCCTCGAGCCGCCCGGCGCCCTCGGGGTCGACATCGCTGTGGGTGAGGGGCAGCCGCTCGGCATCCCGCTCTCCTTCGGAGGCCCGCATCTCGGGATCATCGCCTGCCGCGAGGCGCTCGTGCGCCAGATGCCCGGCCGCATCGTCGGTCAGACCGTCGACGCCAACGGCACACGCGGGTTCGTGAACACGCTGCAGACCCGCGAGCAGCACATCCGTCGCGAGAAGGCCACGTCCAACATCTGCACGAACGAGGCGATCGCGGCGATCATGGCGTCGGTCTATCTGTCGCTCATGGGTCCGGGCTCCCTTCGCGCCGCCGCGCGGCTCGGGGTCCTGCGCGCCCACGAGCTCGCAGGCAGGCTCGCGGCGCTGCCCGGGGTCACGGTCGGGAACGGCGGCCCGTTCTTCGACCGGTTCGCGCTGCGCACCCCCCTTGGCGGAGCGCTGCGCCAGACGCTGCTCGCTGCCGACGTGCTCGTTGGCGAGCGGATCGTCGCGAATTACGGCGGGTCCGCCGACGGCGTGATCGTCCAGTGCACCGAGCTGACGACCACCGCCGACATGGACGCCATGGTGGGAGCGGTACAGAACAGCGAGCCCCATTCAACGTGAGCGGCAAGGTGCGGTTCGAGACCGGGACGATCACCGAGATGCCCGCCCTCGAGCCGCTGCTCTTCGAGCTGCAGCGCGAGGGCCGCTCGGGCCGCCACGTGCGTGGTGGCGAGGCCGCGGACGCCCTGATCCCCCAGGCGTTCAAGCGCACGGTGCGGCTCCCGCTGCCCGAGCTCAGCGAGCCGCAGGTGGTGCGCCACTACACGCACCTCGCGCAGCTCAACTACTCCGTCGATGCCGGCATGTACCCGCTCGGGTCCTGCACGATGAAGTATAACCCGAAGATCAACGATCGCGCTGCCTCCCTACCGGGGTTCGCCGATATCCACCCGCAGCAGCCGGACGAGACGGTGCAGGGCGCGCTGCGATTGCTCCACGAGCTGCAGGGGCTGCTCGCCGGCATCTCGGGGATGGACCATGTGACGCTGCAGCCGGCGGCCGGCGCGCACGCGGAGTTCACCGCGATCCTGATGTTCAAGGCGTATCACGAGTCGCGGGGCGATACGAAGCGCCGGCGGGTCATCGTGCCCGATTCCGCCCACGGGACCAACCCCGCGTCGGCGGCGATGTGCGGCTTCGATGTCACGACGGTGAAGAGCGATGCCCGAGGGAATGTCGACCTCGAGGCCCTCAAGGCCGCGCTCGGCGACGATGTCGTCGGCTTCATGCTCACCAACCCGAACACGCTGGGACTCTTCGAGGAGCGCGTGCGCGAGGTGTGCGAGGCGGTGCATGCGGCGGGTGGCCTTGTCTACGGAGACGGCGCGAACATGAACGCCCTGCTCGGCGTCGCCCGCCCGGGCGATCTGGGCTTCGACTGCGTCCATATCAACGTGCATAAGACGTTCTCCACCCCGCATGGCGCCGGCGGACCCGGGGCGGGACCGCTCTGCGTGAAGCAGCATCTCGAGCCGTTCCTTCCGACGCCGCGCATCGTCAGGGACGGCACCGGCGCCTACCGTCGAGTGGGTGCCAGCGCGCATCCGCTCGCCATCGGCCGGGTCCGTTCGTTCGTCGGGAACTTCGGGGTCCTCGTGCGCGCTTACACGTATATCCGCACGCTGGGCGAGGAGGGCCTCGTGGAGACCGGCAGGGACGCGATCCTCGCGGCCAACTACCTGCTCGCCCTGGTGCGCGAGGGGTACGACGTCGCGTACGACCGCACCCCGATGCACGAATTCGTGCTCACGGCAGCCAGGCAGAAGCGGCAGGGCGCGAACGCCCTCGATATCGCGAAGGCCCTCATCGACGAGGGCTTCCATCCGCCGACGGTGTACTTCCCGCTCATCGTGCCCGAGTCGATGATGATCGAACCGACCGAGACCGAGCCGAAAGAGACGCTCGACGCATTCGCCGACGCGCTGCTCCGGATCGCGAAACGGGTCGAGACGGATCCGCAGGCCGTGCACGACGCTCCGCTGCACGCGCCGCTGCGCCGGCTCGACGAGGTCGCTGCGGCGCGGAAGCCGGTCCTTCGATACAAGCCCGCATGAGCGTCGCGCCGACGACCCGCGTTGCGATGGTGCGGCCACCGAGGGCGTACGTCTCGAGTCCCATCGCCGACCTTCGAGCACAGCCTGATGAAGCGGCCGAGAGGGTCGATCAGGCGCAGTCCGGCGAGAAGGTGACGATCCTGGGCGAGTCGAACGGCTGGGCCTACGTCCAGGGCGAGGACCTCTACCTCGGCTGGATCGACCGCCGGCACATCCGGGAAGATCCGCACCCGTTGCCCGAGCTCCTCGTCGCGAAGCACAACGCTCCCGTCAGGCGCGAGCCCCGCGACGAGAGTGCGGTCATCGGCGAAGTCGGCCCAGGCATCGCGTGCGGTCTCGTCGACGGAGGCTTTGCGTTGTGCAGCGCAGGCTGGGTGGCCGTTGCCGACACGATGGCGAACGATCGCCTCCCACAGCGACCTCCGACACCGGAGGACATCGTGACGACCGCCGGATCGTTCCTCGGCGTGCCATATCTCTGGGGCGGGACGAGTGCGCACGGAATTGACTGCTCCGGCCTCACCCAGCGGGTCTATCGTCTCAACGGTGTGGGGCTGGACCGGGACGCCGATCAGCAGGCCCTTGGGGGCAGGCCGGTGGAGCGGGCGCGTCCCGGCGACCTGTTCTTTTTCGGTGCCGATCGCGTGACCCACACCGCCATCGCCACCGGTGAGACGACCTTCATCCACGCACCGCAGGCCGGCCTGACCGTGCAGCGCGGCGAGCTCGGTGCGGACCGCTCGCGCCTCCGCGCGATCCGGCGATACCTCTTGTGACCGCGAGGTCGCGACCGAAGAGCAAGCCCCAGGGGCCTGCCGACGAGCGGCGCGGCGATCGCGAGCTCGTCCACGCAGCGCGCGCCGGCGACACCAGTGCGTTCGACGACCTGTTCTACCGCTACCGCGACGGTATCCACCGGCTCGCCATCTCCATCACGAAGGATCCGTCGGCCGCCGAGGAGATCGTCGTCGACACGTTCGTCCGGGCGCACCGCGCGATCGAGCGTCTGGAGCCGGACGACTCGCTTCGCCCCTGGCTCTATCGCGTCGCGATCAACCTGTCCTACAACCGGCAGCCCCGGAAGGGCGTCACCTTCAGCTCGCTCGACGACGGCGTCTTCGACCTGCCCACGCAGGGGGAGTCGCCGAGCGAGGCCGCCGAGCGCGCCGAGCGCCGCCGGCTCGTGCTCGAGTGCGTGGAAGCCCTCGGCCCGAAGCACAAGATCGTGGTCGTTCTGTGCTACCTGAATGGCCTGAACCTCGCCGAGATCGCCGAGATCGTGGAGGTCCCCGTCGGCACCGTGAAGTCTCGCCTCCATTACGCCCTGCGGAAGCTCCGAGTGCAGCTTTCGGCACATCCGGGCCTTGATTTCGAACCGGCGACCCTGTTCGCCGCTATCGAGAGGCAGATGCCACCACCCAAAGTGCGCAAGGGTCACGCGCGATGAGAATTCTCAGCCCGGCGCCCCTCGCGCTCGAGGACCGGCTGCTGGTTGACGCCGCGCTCGACGAGGCGTTCGCGCCGCTCCGGGCCCGCTCCTCCAACGTCGGTGCCGCTCGCGTCCGCGCGGCCGTGCGGTGGACCAAGGCGGAGCCGCGACCGGTGCGCGGTGTCGCGCTCCTTGCCCGCATCGGCGAGCTGTCGGTCGCCGCGGTGATCTCCGCATTCCTCTTCGGCTCATCGATCACGTCCGTTTCCCCGGTGACCGATCTCTCGCAAGACACCGTTTCCACGGGCGTGTGGATGCTCCATGGCCGCACCGCCCTCCAACGCCCGATGAGCTCGCGTGTGGCGGATTCCCGGCTGAGCGCCGGGGACGACGCCGACAATGCCGCCATCGTCCGCCGCGCGGCCGCTCGCCAGGACCTCGAGCCGATGCCTACCTCCACCATCCGGTAGGGCAGCCGATAGCGTTAGGGCGTGCGTCGGCCCCACTCGGCCCCGATCCTCCTTGCGTTGTTCCTCCTGGTCGCGCAGTCATGCGCCCAGACGCCAACGCCCGCCCGGCGGGACGTCGTCATCGGTCTCGTGGGCGAGCCGGCGTCGGTGTTCGCCGACGATCCGAACGCGCGGATCATCGCCGCGGCCGTGACCGAGCAGCTGGTCCGCCGCGACGCGCACGACGACTACGTGGCCCGCCTCGCGCGCCAGGTGCCGACCATCGAGAACGGCGGGTTGCTCATCGTCACCGACGATCCCCTGTCGCCGGACGGCCGGCTCATCGCGACGTTCGAGCTACGGCCAGACCTCGTCTGGCAGGACGGAGCGCCACTCACCGCGGCCGATGTGCGTTTCGCCTGGGATACCGATCGCGCCGCGCCGCTCGGGAGCGAGGCCCGGTGGCAGGCCGATCGTGTCGAGCGTGTCGATGTGCTCGACGATTCGAGGGTGCGCTTCGTCTATGCGGCGAACGAGCACTGGGACGCGTATCCGCTCGCCGCGCATGCGCTCCCGGTGCATCGCCTTGCCACCGCGACCGCGGCCCAGCGCGCGCAGTACGACCGCGAGCCGGTACACGCCGGTCCGTTCGCGGTGGCCGCGTGGCTGCCGGGCATCGGGATCACGCTCTCCGCCTTCAAGCGATATGCGCTCGGCGCACCGGCCCTCGGGCGCCTCGAGATCCGTTTCTATCGCGACCGGAGCGCTCTGCTCGACGCGCTTCGCCGCGGCGAGGTCGACGTGGTGCCCGCGCCCGGCCTCGAGGCCGATCTCGCCGCGACCCTCGACCGGTTCGCCGACAGCGCGAAGCTACAGACCTTCTACAAGCAATCGGAGTCCGTCGAGGTGCTTCGCTACGGCGCGCGGTTCAAGGATCCGGCGCTGCGCCAGGCGATCGAGCTCGTGATCGACCGGCGCAAGCTGACGGCGGCACTATTCGAGGGCCGCGCCGTGGTCCCGCGGACGTTCCTCGTGCCGCCCGGGTGGGCCGCGGCCGACGTCGGCTCGATCCCGGTCACGGACCGTGTGCGGGCCGCCGCGATCCTCGGCACTGCCGGCTACCGGCACGGGACCTTTGGGATCCTCGAGCGCGGCACGGAGCGCTTCGTCGCGACGATCCAGGTGGCCTCCGGCTCGATCGCTCGGGCCCAGGCGGCTGCGCTCGTCGCCGGCGATCTCGCGACGATCGGCATCGCCGCCGATGTCCGCGTGCTTCCGGCCGAAGCGGTGCGGGTCGCCGTCGCGAGCGGCAGCTTTGATCTCGCGATCGGCCCGGAGGATGCGAGCGACCCTCAGCGAGCGACCGACCGGTATCGCGACGGGACCGGCGGCTGGTTCGACACCCTGGCCCTCGCGGCGACGAGCCGCGCGGACCGGGGCGAGAAGCGGCTCCTCTACGGAGAGCTGGCCCGCGGCTGGGCGGACGACCGGACCGCGCTTCCGCTGTATCAGTGGCTTCAGGTGGATGTCGCGCCGCGTGGTCTGACCGGGATCGACCCCGCGTCGGACGGAGCGCCGCTCACCTGGAACGTCTGCGAATGGCGCTTTTCGCCGCCGTAAGGGCCGTCCCGAGGGTCCCTGACCGTGGCCGGTCGGGTGGGGTGAACCCCCGACGGCTCATCTGGGTACCGGACAGCGACAGTGAAGGAACGTCGCGCAATTGACGCTGCGCGACGCCGAACCACACAATGCTCAGGTCCCGCGCTCGGTCGCCATCAGCTCGGTCGCGCGTCGGGATGCGTGAAGGGAGGCGGAGGGAGCCCAGGGCCCCGGTGATCGCATCGGTCGCGCAGGCGACCCCCGTCCCGTCGTCTCTATCGACAGGCGTCGCATGTCAGAACAAGCGCGCACAAATTGGAGGGAGCGAATGATCCAACGCCGTTCCGGCCTTTGGTCCATCTTGGTCATGCTCGTCGCGATCTCGCTGATCGTGACCGCGTGCTCGAGCACCAACGCGCCGACAACAGGGAACACCACCGCCGCCGATCCGAATGGTGAGCTGAACACCAACCCCGGTGGCGAGCCGGACACGATCGACCCGCAGAAGGAGTCGTTCGTCAATGAGGTCGCGCAGACCATGATGGTCTTCGAGGCTCTGATGAACTTCGACCCGAAGACGCTTCGCCCGATCCCGGGCGCAGCGAAGGACCAGCCCAAGGTCTCGGCCGATGGGCCGTCGCGCAGCGTGTAGGTGTACGACAGC
>JANXXG010000116.1 GCA_025350745.1 Chloroflexota bacterium
GACACGCCGTCGTGGTTCTGGGAGGACAAGGGCTACTCGGTGCGGTTCCGGATGCACCGAGTAGCCCTTGTCCTCCCAGAACCACGACGGCGTGTCGAGCTCGGCATCGGTGACGCCGTCGAGAGCGCGCAGGATCGCCACATGACTGCGGAACAGCGCGTTCAGCGCATCGGCGCGCGAGCCGATCGGATCCTCCGGCTGCTGGCGCTTGGCCGTCCAGGCCGCCTCGGACGGCTCCGACGGCCGGCCGGAGCGGGCGCAGTCGAGGGCGACCTCGATCGCCGCGAGGAAGCCCTTCTCGGCGCCGAGCATGTGCTTCAGGATCTCCCGCAGCGGCCACTGTTCCATCACGACGTGGGGCGGCGACGCGTCGAAATCGGCCTCGCTGGTTCCGGCGAGCGCGCCGCAGAGGTCCCGGTAGGCCTCGTGCACCTGCACGAGGATCCGCTGCGCCTCGGTGAACGGCTGACCGGCCCCGAGGCGCATGGCCGCGACATGCGCATGCGCATCGCGAAGCTGATGGTGTGCGGTGAGGAGCGCGAAGCGCAGGCCGTCCTCGTCGTATTCCTCCCACGCGTACGGGCGTTCCAGGTGGGCATCACCGAGGTGCACGCTCGCCTTGACCAACCGTTCGACCGCCTGCGTCACGGTCATGCGAGCGGCGGCGCTATGACCACGGTGACCTCCCCCTTCGGACGCTCGGAAGCATATCGAGCGGCCAGCTCGGTGGCCGTTCCGCGGACGAACGTCTCGTGGATCTTGGTCAGCTCGCGCGCGACGACGACCCGCGCGTCGGGCGCGATCGCCGCGAGATCCGCGAGCATGTCGCCCGTCCGGTAGGGGCTCTCGTAGACGACGATCGTCCGGCCTTCGGTAAGGAGCGTGGCCAGCGCACGCTGCCGCTGACCAGTCTTCTTGGAGAGGAATCCAAGGAACGTGAATTCGCGCGTCGGGAGCCCCGACGCCACCAGCGCGGCGATGGCGGCGTTCGCGCCCGGTATCGGCGTCACGGTGTGCCCGGCCGCGACCGCGGCGGCGACGAGGGCCTCGCCGGGGTCGGAGAGGGCCGGGGTGCCGGCGTCCGAGACGAGGGCGACGTCCCAGCCGCGATCGAGCTGACCGACCAGGACACCGACCTGTCGCTTGTGATTGAACTCGTTGTACGAGGTCAGGTGCTTGGCCCGGATCTCGTATTTCCGCAGCAGGATCTGGGTGTGCCGGGTGTCCTCGCAGGCGACCATGTGGACCTCCTGCAGGATCCGGAGGGCTCGGGGCGAGACATCTTCGAGATTCCCGATCGGCGTCGCGACGAGGTAGAGCGTCCCCACGCGCCAAGTGTGCCCCGAACGCGACCGGACACGGGAATGGGCAAGGTTCATGCAGGGTCGGCGGTATGGATCCGATCAGAGGGGCTGTCGCGGGCGCCATCGGCGGTGCCGCCGGTGCGTACACCATGGAGCGCTTCCAGCAGTGGTGGAACGACATGGAGAAGAAGGCTGCGCCGAAGCGCCGAGTCCACGCGATCAAGGACGGCGCGACCGACAAGAGCGACGCGGAGCCGGCGACGGTCAAGGTCGCCGAACGAGTCTCCAAAAAGGTCCTCGATGCCGAGCTACCCGAAGAGATGAAGCCGACGGCCGGCGAGGCCGTTCACTACACCATGGGCGCGACGACCGGGGCGATCTACGGATTCGTCGCCGAGATCCTCCCGCCCGCGCGGATGTTCAACGGGCTCCTGATGGGCGCCATCGTCTGGTGGACCGCCGACAATATGGCCGTCCCGGCGCAGAAGCTCGGTAAGTCACCGGAGCAGGTCCCGCCATCGAAGCACGCCTACGCCCTCGCGTCGCACCTCGTGTACGGGTTCACGACCGAGCTCGTGCGCAGGATCGTCCGGATCATCATCTAGACGCCGTCGGCCGACAGGCGGACGCTCTGCGCGACGAGGATCCCCGCGACCACGATCAGTCCCCCCACCACCTGCAGCAGCTCGAGCGACTGTCCGATCAGCAGCCATGCGGCGACGGCTGCGATGACGGGTTCGCTCGTTGACGTCAGCCCGACCCGCGCGGCCGGGATGAGCCGGACCGCACCCACGCTGAAGAGGTATGGGATCACGGTCGCGATGATCACGACGCCAAGGACGTAGGGGCCGAGCTCACCGCCGAGGTCCGACCAGGGGAGCAGCCACGGTGGGCGGACGATCGACCACGCGACCGCCGCAGTGCCGAAGCCGGCGCACAGCAACGCCCAGCTCGAGTAGCGATGGACCAGCCGCTCGGCGAGCAGGAAGTACGCCGCCAGGATGACGGCATCGAGCGCGGCAAAGAGGGCCCCGACGGTGTTGACCTGCCGCAGCTGCGCGTCGTACGCGCCGACGACGAAGTAGCAGCCGGCGATCGTCAGCACGCCGGCGCTCCACAAGCCGAGACCGACGTGCCGGCCGCGCGCACGCCAGTACCCGAGGATCAGGAGCGGCGCGGTGTACTCGATGACGAGCGCGACGCCGATCGGGATCCGTTGGATGGCCTGGTAGTACACGAGCTGCACCGCCATCACGCCGAGGAGCCCGAACAGGACGAGCCAGGGGAGATCGGCTCGACGGATCGTGAGCAGGTCGCGGCGCCGGAACGCGACGGTCAGCGTGAAGAAGACCGCGAACGCGAGCAGGATCCGGAACTCGGCCAACGTCTCCGGCGGCATGCCCAGCTCGAACGCCCGCTTCGCGATGACGCCACCGACCGCGTAGAACGCGGCTGCGACGATCGCGAAGAGGTAGCCCACGGCGCCGGGTGGCGTGCGGCTCAGTCGGATTCCCAATCGCGCGGGTATAGGAAGTCGTGACCGACGGTCCGCAAGCTGATCTTCGCGATCAGCGGCATGACGCGCTTGAAATGGTTGCGGCGGATGCGCTCGCGGATCCGCGCCACGAGGGGCTCGTCGAATCCGGCCGCAAGGAGGTCGGCAACGGCGGCGCGACGGTCGACCATGTGATAGAGGATCACGTCGGCATCCGCATAGCTGAAGCCGAGCTCGCTTTCGTCCGTCTGGCCCTCCCAGAGGTCGGCGCTCGGAGCCTTGTCGATGACCGCCTGCGGCACACCGAGGTGCAGGGCCAGCTCCCGGAGCTGCGTCTTGTACAGGTCACCCACCGGGTTCAGCGCGCAGGCAAGATCGCCGAATTGGGTGCCGTAGCCGAGCAGCAGCTCGGTCTTGTTCGATGTCCCGAGCACGAGACCGTCGGGCCACGACCGGTCGTACTCGATGCTCTTGCGCTCTCGGGCCATCTTGTTCCCGACGCGAACCCGATGCGCCTGCGGCACGCCGGCGAAGTAGCCGTCGACCTGGGTCGTGATCGGCACCTCCTCGAGGGTGATGCCGAAGGCCGCCGCGACGGCCTGGGCGTCGGCGCGAGACCGGACGGCGGTCGTGCGGTACGGCGTGAATAGACCGAGGACGTTGGCCGGCCCGAGGGCCTCGGCGGCGAGCGCCGCGACGACGGCGCTGTCGATACCACCCGACACGCCCAGCACGACGCGGGTCATGCCGCTCTTTCGCGTCTCATCCCGGAGGAACGACACGAGCATCCGCTGGACGAGGGCCTCGTCGATCCGAAGGGGCGACAGGTCTCCGGGCACCATCCGCACCGCGGCGCGCTCCTGCTCGATCACTCCGTCACCCGAAGCCCCATGCGCCGCGCGAGCGCCGCGAACACGAGCTCGGGCCGCTCGTCACGCAGCAGCGGGTTGCGGGCCCGCTCGCGCGCCACGAGCGCCGGGTCGATCTC
>JANXXG010000127.1 GCA_025350745.1 Chloroflexota bacterium
CCCGCCGGCGCAGCGAAGAAGGCCTTCATCATGAACCGCATCGGGGACTGGGGCTTCATGATCGGGATGATCACGGCGTTCCTCGTCTTCGGCACCATGAACTTCGTGGAGATCTTCGACCGTGTCGCCAATGATCCGCCCGCTCAGGGCGTGCTGGCGCTCATCGGCCTGGCGTTCTTCCTCGGCGCGACGGGCAAGTCCGCGCAGCTCCCGCTCTATTCATGGCTGCCGGACGCCATGGAGGGCCCGACCCCGGTCTCGGCGCTCATCCACGCCGCGACGATGGTGACCGCCGGCGTGTATCTGGTGGCCCGTTCGACGCCGCTCTTCGAGGCCGCCGGCCCGGTGCTCGCCGGCGTCGGCGGCGTGGGTGCACTCACCGCGATCTTCGCCGCGACGATCGCGCTCGTGCAGTTCGACATCAAGCGGGTGATGGCCTACTCGACGGTGAGCCAGCTCGGCTACATGTTCCTCGCGCTGGGCGTGGGTGCGCCGATCGCGGCGATGTTCCACCTCATCACGCATGCCTTCTTCAAGGCCCTGCTGTTCCTCGGCTCCGGATCGGTGATCCACGGCATTGGCGATGTCCAGGACATGCGGCGGATGGGCGGACTGCGGTCGAAGATGCCGATCACCTATTGGACGATGGTCATCGCCGGTGGCGCCCTGTCAGCGCTGCCGCCGCTCGCGGGCTTCTGGTCCAAGGACGAGATCCTCGGCTCCGCGTTCAAGAACGGCTATCCGTTGCTGTGGGGCGTCGGCGTGCTGACCGGCGGCCTCACCGCCTTCTACGTGACCCGAGCCATCTGGCTCACCTTCCACGGGCAGCCACGGGACCGTCACCTCTATGACCACGCCCATGAGTCCCCGCGGATCATGACCGTGCCGCTCCTTGTGCTCGCGGCCGGAAGCGTGCTCGTCGGGTTCATCGGGTTCCCTCCGGACAACGGCTTCCTCCACGCGTTCCTGCGCCCCGCGATCGAGACGGCTGGAGGTCGAGCGGTCGAGACCGGAACGAACTGGACGGAGTTCCTCGCCCTCGCGGCGGTCTCGACCGCGGTCGGGATCGGCGGGATCCTGCTCGGGCTCTCGATGTACTCGCGCGGCCGGCCGGATCCCGCGGCGATCTCCCGCGCGGCCGGACCCTACTACGACGTCCTCGTGAACAAGTACTACGTCGATGAGGTCTATGACCGGCGGCTCGTCGACGCCGGCAAGGCCGTCGCCGGAGCGGCCTGGGCGTTCGACATCCACATCATCGACGGCCTCGTGAACCGGCTCGGGTGGGCGATCAAGCTCGGAGGCGGCGCACTGCGTCGCGTGCAGACGGGCGTCGTCGGCAACTACGCGTTCTCGATCGTCGCCGGCCTGCTCCTCATCATGGTGGTCTACGGCGGCTACGCGACCGGCTGGCTGCACCGCTGATGGATCACCTGTTGACGCTCCTCATCGTTGTGCCGCTCGTCGGCCTCATTCCGCTGATCGCGTTCTTCCGCGACGTGCGTGCCGTGAAGCAGATCGCGGTGGTCACGACCTTCGTCGAGCTGGTGCTCTCGCTCGTCATGCTCGCGCAGTTCCACGTCGGCGAGGCGGGCTTCCAGATGGTCGAGTCGGTGGCCTGGATCCCGAGCTTCGGCATCCGCTACGAGCTCGGGGTGGACGGGATCTCCGTCCTGCTCATCCCGATGACGACCCTGCTCACGTTCATCAGCGTCCTCTATTCGACCGGTGGCGCGATCAAGGAGCGCCTCGGCGAGTACATGGCCGCGTTCCTCGTCCTCGAGGTCGGCATGGTCGGCGTCTTCATGGCCCTCGACCTCTTCCTCTTCTATGTCTTCTTCGAGCTGATGCTCGTCCCGATGTATCTGATCATCGGCATCTGGGGCGGCCCGCGGAAGGTCTACGCGACGCTGAAGTTCGTGCTCTTCACGCTCGCTGGCTCGCTGCTGATGCTGGTCGGCATCATCGCCGTGTATCTCGCGAGCGGCGACGCGGGGAACCGGACGCTGTCGCTCCCCGAGCTCCTCGCGCACCCGGGCCGCTTCTCCGGGACCTTCCAGTTCTGGGTGTTCCTCGCGTTCGCGCTCGCATTCGCGATCAAGATGCCGATGGTCCCGTTCCACACCTGGCTGCCGGACGCCCATGTCGAGGCACCGACGGCGGGATCCATCGTGCTCGCCGGCGTCCTGCTGAAGGCCGGCGGGTATGGGTTCCTGCGGTTCGCGCTTCCTCTCTTCCCCATCGGGACGCAGGCCTGGCTGCCGATCCTCATCCTGCTGTCGGTCGTCGCGATCCTCTATGGCGCGATCGTGTCGGTGGTCCAGAAGGACCTGAAGAAGCTCGTCGCCTACTCGTCGGTGGCGCATATGGGCTTCGTGACGCTCGGCATCTTCGTCCTGAATCAACAGGGCGGCGTCGGCGCGGTCCTGCAGATGCTCAATCACGGCTTCGTGACCGGTGCGCTCTTCCTCTTCGTCGGCATCCAGTACGAGAAGACCCACCGGCGGCAGATCGCGGACCTCGGCGGCCTCGCGAATACGTGGCCGCTCTACACGGCATTCTTCGGCGTCTTCGTCCTCGCGTCGCTGGGCCTCCCGGGGTTGAGCGGGTTCATCGGCGAGTTCCTCGTGCTCGTCGGCACATTCAAGTTCAACCCGGCCACCGGGCCAGGAGGCCTCTTCTGGGGTCCCGCCGCGGCCATCGGCGTGATCCTCGCCGCGGTCTACCTGCTTTGGATGTTCCAGCGGGTCATGTACGGAACGGTCCGCGAGGCGTACCGGTCGCTGCCTGACCTGTCGCCGCTCGAGGTCGTGTGCGCCGTGCCGCTGCTCGTCCTCACCGTCCTGCTCGGCGTGTTCCCGCAGCCGGCGATCGCGATCATCTCGCCGTCGGTCCAGCGCATCCTGGCGTTCGCGACCGACGCGTCCCAGGTGGTCGTCCGGTGACCTGGTCGGACGTCGTCGCGGTCATGCCGGAGGTGATCGTCACCGCGACGGCGGCGATCCTCCTTCTCGTGGACGCGAGCATCGGTCGCCGCGCCGCGCGGACCTGGCTGCCGCTCATCACCGTGCTCGGGCTCATCGCCGCGATCATCAGCGGTCCGTTCACGGTCGCGAGCCACACGGCCTTCGGCGGATTCGTGGTGGTCGACACGTTCACCGCGTTCTTCCGGGTGCTGTTCTGCGTGCTCGCGATCTTCGCGACGGTCGTGGCGCCTGCGTATCTCGAGCGGCGGTCGATCCCGGCCGGCGACTACTACGCGACGATCCTGTTCTCGACCGTCGGCGCGATGACGATCGCCCTCGCGACCGACCTCATCACGGTCTTCGTCGGCCTCGAGCTGATGACGATCCCCGTGTACGTGCTCGCGGGCATGGCCCGCCGCGACCGCTATAGCAACGAGGCCGCGCTCAAGTACTTCCTTCTCGGCGCGTTCAGCTCGGCGATGCTCCTGTATGGGTTCGCCTGGCTGTACGGCCTGAGCGGCACAACGTCCTTCACGGGGGTCGCCGCGGCGGTCGCCAGGTACGGCCTCACGGACGGAGCGACGCTCGTCGCGCTCGCGCTCGTCACGGTCGGTCTCGCGTTCAAGGCCGCGGTCGTCCCGTTCCATCAGTGGACGCCGGACGCCTACGACGGCGCACCGACGCCGGCGACCGCGTTCATGAGCGTCGCGCCGAAGGCGGCCGCATTCGCCGCGATCCTTCGCATCATGATCGGCGCGCTCGCTCCGCTCGGCCTCGACTGGAGCGCCGTCTTCGCAGTCCTCGCGGCCGTGACGATGACCGGGGGCAACGTCGTCGCGCTCGTGCAGCCGAACGTGAAGCGGATGCTCGCGTACTCCAGCATCGCGCACACCGGCTACATCCTCGCCGGCGTCGCCGCGTACCAGGCCGGCGCATCGGCCTCGGCTGGCGTGCTGTTCTACGTGTTCGCATACGGGATCATGAATCTCGGAGCGTTCGCGTGTCTCATCTTCATCGATCTCGACGGCACCCGTGGCGCGACACTGGACGAGCTGAACGGCTTCGCTCGCCGCAACGCCGGTGGCGCGCTTGCCTTCGCGGTGTTCCTCATCTCGCTCACCGGCATCCCGCCCACCGTCGGCTTCGTCGCGAAGGTCTTCATCCTCGGACCCGTCCTGGACTCCGGGCTCGTGTGGCTTGCCGTGGTCATCGCGCTCAATGCGGTGCTCGCGGCGTTCTACTACCTGCGGGTCGTTGTCCACATGTACATGTACGAGGTCGATACGAACGCCCCGCGGCTCTTGAACGCGCGGTTGCTCTCCGCCGGTCTCGGCCTGGGCGCTGTCGCGACGGTGCTCGGGGGCATCGTGCCCGACACCCTCTACCGCTGGGCCCTGCAGGCCGCCGCACCCTTTATTCGCTAGCGCGAGGGGAGCAGCCGCTCACCGGCGAGCCCACCGATCGCGCCGAGCCCGGCGGCGATGGTCAGCGGGACAAGGATCGCCGGCAGCTCCAGGACCAGCAGGCTGCCGAAGTGCGACACCGGCGCGAACGAGGGCGTGAATGCCTGATGCATCTGCGTCGCGAGGATGCTGCCCAGGAACAGGGAGAACAGGAGCGCGCATGGCGCGGCAACGGCGCCGAGCCGACCCGCGATCACGCCGGCGCAGAGCAGGATCCCGGCGGAGACCCCGAGCAGGATGCCCGGTGGGACCGGAAGCGGCTCGGTCAGTCCCCACCAGAAGGCCAGCCCCGTCGTCGTGGCGAGGACGGATGCGAGCATCCGGGCCATCGTCATCGGGGAAGAAAACGTCGCCGCGCGGCTCCACCGAGGCCGCCCGCGATCCCGCCGCCGATCGCGTACGGAACGACCGCGATGAGCAGCTGCAGCTCGAAACCGAGCAGCACCCCGAAGTCGTTGGCGTACGTCAACCGCGGCGCGTACTGCACGAGACCCGACAGGAGCGTGCCGGCCACGACGGCGAGCCCGCCCGCGAGAGCCGTTCGCCGCCGGGCAAAGAAGCCCGCGCCCGCGGACGCAAGAAAGAGGTAGAGGATCGCGAGGAGTCCGGCGATGCCGAACCATTGGTCGATGCGCAGGAGGACGGCGAGGTCGGCCGCACCGGCCGCGATGACCGCCAGCGCGAAGCGCATCAGCGCACGGTCGCGAGCGAGCGATCCACCAGATTGAGGGCCTCGCTTCGGCCGTCCGCGCCGATGATCGCGATGTCCTCGATCCGTACGCCGAACCGGCCCGGGAGGTAGATCCCCGGCTCGATCGAGAACGCCATGCCCGGCTCGAGCTGCTGATCGTTGCCCTCGACGAGGTATGGATGCTCGTGGCCGTCGAGGCCGATACCGTGCCCCAGTCGGTGAATGAAGAACTGCCCGTACCCGGCGTCCGCGATGACCGTTCGAGCGGCTGCGTCCACGGAGGCTGCGGTCGCGCCGGTGCGCGCCGCGGCGTACCCCGCTTCCTGTGCGCGCCGGACCGCGTCGTGCACCCGCGTCCCCTCGGCGTCGGGCGCCCCGCCGACC
>JANXXG010000142.1 GCA_025350745.1 Chloroflexota bacterium
GGCTGCAGCCACGCCGCGCGCGCCTGCTCGTAGAAACGCGGTGCATCGAGTGGCGGGATCCCGTCCGGGCCCGGCCCGCCGTTCACGATCTCGGAGAGCGGGACGCAGTGCATCGTGAAGTCGGTCTTCCAGAAGCCGTTCCGAGCGAAGCCGGGTACATCGCTCGCGTTCCTCGGTGAGCCGACGGCTGCGTCGCAACGCACGCTGCGCCAATCGACCGTCGGCGTCTCGCGCGGCGTCTGGGCGCTCGGCGTGCACGTCGCGACGAGCACCGCCGCGGCCCACGCGAGCGCCGCTACACGTATCGCCCGCATGAGTAGCACCACGTGAACGAGGCGTCGGCGACCGGCAGAGACTTGATCACCGGATGCCCGGCCTCGAGTGCGTGACTCCGGTCGTGGCCCTGCTGAGACTCGCAACACCCGACGTAGCCGCACTCGGTACAGAGCCGCAGGTTGAACGTGCTGCCGCATCCTTCGCAGGCATCCGCACGCGGCGTGGCCACGCCCTCCGGCGCATGCGCGCAGACTTCGGTCTTCGATCTCAGAAAGCCCATCGCGACCTCCGGCGCGTTCGCATGAACGCCGCAGACATATTGTCCGCCGATGCGACGCCGCTCATGTGACCTGTGACACAACGCACATCGCGGTGGCGAATGGGCATCGACTTCGGAACATGCTGGCGCTAGCGGAAGCATCTCCGCCATTCGGGGGTTCCTGATGCGGTGGTCGACACGAAGGATCGATGGGTATGAACAAACGCTGGTGGGTGCGCGCGTGCGATGGGCTGATGGCGAGCCTGCTCGTTGCTGGGTTCCTGTGGCAGCCGCTCGTCCTCGCGCATGGCGTGGCGATCGTGCTCGTCGTGCAGACGTTCGCCCTACCGCGGCCGGCGGCGCTCTGGCGTCTCGCGCTCGCGGTGACGTCAACGACGGCCGCGGCTGCGCTGTCGGGTGTGCCGATCGGAGAAGCCGCCGTGCAGATCTCGTTCGTCTACGGCATCAGCGCGGTCGTGATCGCGCTCGCGGACACCATCCGTCGCTCGCGCGGCGCGCTCGAGCGACTCGCCCTCTACGACAGCCTGACCGGTCTTCCGAACCGCGTCCTCTTCGCCGAGCGGCTCGAGCGCGCGCTGAACATCCCGGCACAGCCGGCACGCGTCGCGCTGCTGCTCCTCGATCTCGACCGGTTCAAGCAGGTGAACGACACGTTCGGACACGCGATGGGCGACCTGTTGCTGAAGCAGGTCGCCGACCGCTTCGGCGACGCACTCCGCGGATCCGACCTCGTGGCTCGGCTTGGTGGCAACGAATTCGCGCTGCTGGTGCCGGACGCCGATGCCGCGAGCGCCTCGCGCCTGGCCGAACGGCTCCTCGGCCTTCTGGAGCGACCGTTCGTGATCGACGACCAGGCGGTCGCGGTCGGCGCGAGCATCGGTATCGCGTTGGCTCCCGAGCACGGCACGGACAGCCAAGCCCTCCTGCAGCACGCGGATGTGGCGATGTATGTCGCGAAGCGCTCGGAGGGCAGCTACGCGGTCTACGACCGATCGCACGATGAGAACGCGGCCGCGAACCTCTCGCTCGTCGCCGAACTACGAGAGGCGATTTCGGCCGGCGCGCTCAGCCTTCAGTACCAGCCGCAGATCGAGACCGCTAGCGACCGGACGGTCGCGCTCGAGGCCCTCGTCCGGTGGCAGCATCCGGTTCGCGGCACGATCCCGCCCGGCGAGTTCATTCCGCTCGCGGAGCGGAGCGGAGTGATCCGGATCCTGACCGACTGGGTCCTGCGCGCTGCCGTCGCTCAAGCGGTGCGCTGGCGGGACGATGGGTTGGCGATGCCGATCGCGGTCAATCTCTCGATGCGCGATCTCCTCGATCCACGGTTCCCCGAGGCCGTGGCGCGGTTGCTCGCCGAGTCGGGTCTTGCTGCCGACCTCCTCGCCCTCGAGATCACCGAGAGCGCGCTGACGGCAGACGTGGGGATCGCGGCTGACAACGTCGCACGGCTCCGAGCCCTTGGGATCCGCGTGTCGATCGACGATTTCGGCACCGGCTACTCCTCGCTCGCGTACCTGGATCGCCTGGCGGCCGACGAGGTGAAGATCGATCGCTCTTTCGTCCAGGGCCTCCTGACCGACGAGAGCTGCGGCGCGATCGTGCGGGCGACGATCGACCTCGCCCACACCCTGCACTACGAGGTCGTGGCCGAAGGCGTCGAGGATCGGGCGACCTGGCAGCGGCTCGTGCAACTCGGCTGCGACCGCCTGCAGGGCTACGCCGTCGCACGGCCATTGCCGCCGACAGCGGCGACCGAGTGGCTGCGGCAGACGGCCCGGAGGATCACGATCGTCCCCCGTCCACAGCGGCCGGAGGAACGCTCCGCGGTGCTGCCCATATCGATGTGATGTGCCGCACAGGTGGGCAACCGACGTGGCATCCGACGCGTGCTCGGTCGCGTATGGTCAATGAGGGATGAATCGTCAGAAGGCAGCGCAGACCGCAAGGCGACAGCGATCTGCACGCCGTCGGCAGCTCCTCATTGCCGGCGGCCTCGCGATCGCGGCGCTCGCGGCGTTCATTTTCGTTCGCCCGCTGTTGACGGCTACCGCCACGTCCGGGACGGGTGATCCGTCCGTCGCGACCGCGTACTCGGCCCCGGTGCGCGGCAGCCCCTCCGCGTCGGTGACGATCGTCGAGTACGGCGACTTCCAGTGCCCGAGCTGCGGAGCGTTCGCCCGCGGCACCGAGGCGGAGCTCATCCGGCGCTACATCGAGACCGGCAAGGCGAAGCTCGTCTGGAAGAACTTCGCATGGATCGGGAATGAATCGAAGCTTGCTGCCCAGGCCGCGGCGTGCGCGCACGAGCAGGGGAAGTTCTGGGAATACCACGACCACCTGTACGCGAATCAACGCGGCGAGAACACCGGCTACCTGAGCGGTGCCACCCTGAAGGCGTTCGCAAGCGCAGTTGCCCTGGACCGAGAGACATTCGATCGCTGCCTCGACTCCGGAC
>JANXXG010000152.1 GCA_025350745.1 Chloroflexota bacterium
CGGCGAGATGGCGCGCGACACCTCATGCGCGGCGTGAGCATCTTTGGCCAGGCCGACGGCCGATTCGGATGGGTCCGTTTTTACCTCGAGCCCGTCGAGCAGGGTGGAGCGGACGTCGATGCCACCGTGCGTCAGCACATCGGGCAGTGATCCTCATCGCCGGCGGCACCGGGCACCTTGGTCGCGAGCTGAGCCGCGTGCTAGCCGGGCGTGCGGGTGGTCTGCGCGTTCTGACGCGTGAGCCCGCCAAGGCCGCGAGCGCAGGGCACGGTGCGACCGAGTTCGTCAAGGGAGATGTTCGCGACCGATCGTCCTTGGGCCCCGCGCTCGTAGGCATCGACGTCGTGATCTCGGCGATCACCGGTTTCGGACCCGGCGGGCAAGGACCGCGCGCGATCGACCTCGAGGGCAACCGCAATCTCATCGGCGCGAGCGAGGCCGCAGGCGTCCGCCGGTTCGTCCTGCTCTCGATACACGGAGCCGGGCCGGACCATCCGATGGAGCTCTACCGCGCGAAGTATCGGGCTGAGGAGCTCGTGCGAGGCAGTCGGCTCGACTGGGCCATCATTCGGCCGACCGTCTTCATGGAGCTATGGGCCGGCATCATCGGCGGGGCTGCTCGGACCACCGGCACGGCCACGATCTTCGGCCGCGGCAAGAACCCCACAAATTTCGTCTCGGTCCGCGACGTCGCGCGCTTCGTCGAAGTTGCCGCAAGCGACGCAGGCCTTGGTGGAGCGGCCCTCGATGTGGGAGGGCCGGAGAATCTCACGTTCATCGAGGTGGTAGACAGCATCCGGGCGTCGATCGGGCTGCCCGTGCGCGCCCGTCACGTGCCGCTGTCAGCGATGCGCTTGGGGGCGATCGTCATGCGACGCGTGAAGCCCGACATCGCGCGCCTTATCCAGGCCGGCATCGTGATGGACACGACCGACATGCGGTTCGATTCCACGGCGCTTCAGCGCCGCTATCCCAACATCCGTCTGAGTCGACTCGTCGACATCCTTGCCGACGCTAGGTTGGGAACCAACGGCGGCGGGTGATCCGAGGACCTTCGGCCGCCTGCCGCTGATCCGGGCGTGGCGCCAGCAGGCGGAGCTGGCGGCACGGTAGCCATTCGGTAGCCTTCCGCTGATGTTCGCCACCGTTCGCAGCGGTTCGCCTGCCACGCAGCGAACACCAGCGGACGCTGGCGGACGTCGCGGAGAACTGCAAAACCCTCACCGCGGGTTCGATTCCCGCCGACGCCTCAGCAGAGATCCCTTCGCGAAATCAAGAACTGACCGCGTCCGCACTGAGCAGTGCGAGCGTCCAGACCACCATCGCGAAACTTGCGTACTGGCGAGGTCAGCGACGTGCTGGGTGGTAGTCGCTGGTCCTACCTCCAGCGGTAGGCCTCACCGTCATCGCGAGGCGTGGGTGCCTGACCTCATGCCCCATACCGCAGATGGAGGACTCGGCGGACAACGTGGCCAGAGCTGAAAGGGGGCGCGCCGCGTCCCAGCGCTACGTCGCGCGCGCGCCGCTCATGAGCGCATCGAGCGCCGCGCCGACCCGATCGCGCAGCGCGGGGGACGCGATGAGCGTCGACCACCGTCGTACGGCTGCGCGCGAGAACCTCGCCGGCAGGTCGAGCTCCGGGAGTCGCCGCCGCGGGTGGCCGCTCGCATGGGCGAGGTAGACGTAGTCGAAGAGCGCCTTCTCTGGGGTCGCCAGCGGCACGCCACCGGCGTCAGTGAAGCCGGCGAAGAGCGCCGGGGGAAGGTGGTGGACGGCGTACGTGCCGAGGTTCGTGCGGATCGTCTTTGCTCGGTCGAGCGAGGCGACCGTGATCGCCCGCGGCAGCTGGTCGATCATCCCGTGGGCCGACAGCGCTGATTCGAAAGACAGGTATGCCGGGTACGGCCGGGTGATCTCCGACACGAATCGCCGAGGGTCGACGGGCGCGGGCATGAGGCTCCAGAGGCCGTAGCGGACATGCTGAAGCAGGTCCTGCCGTGCGAGCGCGCGCAGCGACCGGCTGGCAGCGCTGGTCGAGACGCCCAGCGCCGCTGCGGCCTCGCCCGTCGTGATGACCGGCGCGCCGATCCGCCGCAGCCGGGCGTACGTCTCGATGGAACTCACCGCTGTGGCGCTTCGGGCTGGAGGCGCTCGACGACGCGCAGCTGCATCTCGGTCCAGGCGTCCGCGGTGCCGTAGAGGTCGACGATGTCCTCCTCCAGGAACGGGACGACGGTACTCGCGTACTCGGTGTATGTGAGCGCGAGGGCCCGCCGGGCCGCCGCCTCGAGCTCGTCCGCGGGGAGCGCCGCCGTCAAGAGGGCGGAGGGCGCGACACGGAAGAGGTGATCGAGATCAAAGACGTCACGGGGCTGGGTCTCGCTGCGCAGTCGCAGGGCCGCGACCTTCTGCGCGGTCGCGGCGACAGCGCGGTAGTGGCTCAGCTTTACCGGGCGGGCGGCGAGCCGGCGCGCGAGATCGCCGTCGACGGCCGCGAGCTCGTGGTCGATCGCGTGCCTCGGCTCGGGACGCGCCGAGAATTCGATCTTTGAGGGGATCCCGTCCACGCCCGGCGCGCGGAGCCTGAACTTCCACCGGCGCGTCGTGTCGGTCTGCTTCGACGCGCCGAGATCCGCGAGGCTAAGGTCGCGGACGCGCAGGAGTGTGGCCAGCGCGTTCGAGCCGAAGAGCGCCTCGACCCGCCTGGCGAACGCGGCCCCGCGGTCCTTCGATCCGACGTAGTTGAAATCCATGTCGACCGAGCGACGCAGGCTGCGGAAGAAGAAGCGGAGATTCGCGCCGCCCTTCAGGATGAACTGGTCGAGCGGCAACTGGGCGGTCGCGACTTCGAGGAAGGCGAGGTGGAAACGCTCGAGCGCCTGCCCGCTCGCGCGCTCTGCGGCGCGCTCGAGCGCGGCATTCTGACGGGGGGCCATATGGGCAGGCTACGCGAAATGGACAGTTACTGTCAACTTCGCGTAGTGACCGCCTAGAGCGAGACGCACCCGCGCGCTATGCGCCGGACCTCACTTGGTCTTGGCGGCGTCCACGTACCCCTCGGTCACTTCGCCCTTGTGCGCCGCGAACGCACCCAGCACCTGCTCCTTCTCAAGCTGGGGCACCTTGAACGTGTCAAGCGTGCGGCCCAGCTCCGCTGCGACCTCATCGAACTCAACGGGAGAGATCCGAAGCTCGCGATGGGCTTCTTCCAAGCCGAGGACGGCGCTGCCCGGCTTCGTCGCTGCAAATTCAAACGGTCCCCCGGCGACGTTGCAGACCCATAGGGTGCGCATGAATTTCAGGCCCGGGAGCCTGCCCAGGTTCTTGGTATGCCATTCCCGGAGGGCGGGGTTCTTCGACCCTTGCCCGACGATCGGATTCTTGACAACGTCATCGCTGAAGCGCTCGACCACTGCTGCGATGGCGAACACGCCACCCAGCCTTTCGTAGAGGCTCTTCTCGGCCATCGTGTCGTTCCCCCTGACGTATTTGCGTTACGACGTGTGCTCCGTTCGGACCGCGGGAAATGGATCGGGAGCCGGCGAGGCCAGTGGCAGGCGGATCGTGAACGTGCTGCCGGCGCCGATCACGGATCCCACCGCCAGGGTGCCGCCGTGCTGCTCGACGATCCGCCGGACGGACCAGAGTCCGAGCCCGCTCCCAGGGACATCACCGACGTTCGATCCACGCCGGAAGCGATCGAAGATCGCATCGCACTCGCCCTCCGGGATCCCGAGACCCTGATCGGTGATCGCGACGATGGCGACCCGCGTGGCACCGGTGCCCTCCTCGCGGATCGAGGCCGAGATGGGCCTGCCACCGGGGCTGAATTTGACGGCGTTGCTCACGAGGTTGTCCACCGTCCGCTCCGTACGATCTCGGTCCCACGTGCCGACGAGCGAGTCAACACCCGTGTCGAGCGCGAAGTCGTGGCGCGGGTTGGTCATCCGATACCCATCGAGCACCTCTCGGACGAGGGCCACGAGGTCGACTGGTGCCAGGTGCAGCGCCGTGACTTCGGGCTCATCCCGACGGGC
>JANXXG010000180.1 GCA_025350745.1 Chloroflexota bacterium
CGGCGAGACGCTCGACGACCGAACGCTTCGCGCGCGGCAGGGCTTTCGGGGCCAGCTTGTCATCGAACAGTGGGACGATGGTCACGTCGGCGGACGCGGCCTCGGTCGGACCTGCGGCTCGGAACTTCATTGCCTCTCCCCCGTTCGCCCACTTCGGTCGGTGCGATCGATCGCGCGACGAAGATCCGCGCGGCTGGTGGCTTGATCGTGGATCAAGATCCGATCGTCGCCCACGCGTCGCGTGAGGCCGTGATCGTCGAGGAATTGTAGCAACGGGACCACATGCTTCCGACTCGATCCACTGAGGTCGCGCGCCTTCGCCACCGTCATCGGGCCGGCCGCGAGCGCCTCGATGATCGCGATCCCGAATCGCTCCACCGCCTCCGGGAGGAACACCGCGTCCGGTCCGACGCGGATCACGTCGCCGCGCTCGTCGAGCGCGACGAGGAGCTCGAGATCGAGCCCGAACTCCTGTCGCAGGACCGCAGCGCTCGGTGGCTGCAGCGGCGCGCTCGCCAGCGCGACCCGCGCGCGCTGCCATGCGGCCTCCTGCTCCGGACCGAGGGTCGGACGGTGGGCGGGGAGCGCGAGGGCGCTCCCGCGTTCCGCGATCCGGCCGTCGGCCACCAGTCGTGCGATGAGCGCGCCATACCGCTTGGCAGGGAGATCGAGGGAGCTCCGCACCTCCTCTCGCGATGCGCCCGCCCGCAGCGGCGAGGTCCGGTGGGTCATTGCGAGCGTCCGTTCCACCCGTGTCGCCAGCGCCTCGTACGCGTCGCGAGACACGGCGGCGTCGGCGAGCGCGACGGCCCGGCCGCTCTTGATGAGGGCGGCATACGCGACGTCGCGCGCCGTCGCATCCATGCCGCTGCGCTCGCCGGCCTCGGCCGGCGGCCGCGGCACGTCGAACGATGCGAGGAGCCGATCCTCTGCGGATGGCGCGCTCCGGCGCTCGAGCGCGGTGACCGCTTCGGCCCGGGTCCGGGTGCGTTCACCGGTGACGTCGGCGACAGATCCACCCCCGAGCGTCTCCGACGGAGATGGCCTGCGGATGACCAGACGATCCCCCACCGCGACCGCGAGGGGCACAGCGAGCCGCAGGTGCGCCCAGCCGCTGCCCCCGGCTGGGATCTCGCGGCCCTCGAGGATCGCGACGCGCGCGATCGATTCCGCCGTGCCGACGTGCACGCGAACGGTGTCATCGTGCTCGAGCGGGCCGCTGACGTCTGCCAGCAGAGCGAGTCGAACGCCGATGACCGAGGTCGTCGCGAGCGTGCCTGGCCGGACAAGCACCATTCCCCGCGTGACCTGGTCCCGGTCGATGCCGCTGAGATTCACCGCGACGCGCGAGCCTGGCCGGGCGC
Source organism: Chloroflexota bacterium (assembly GCA_025350745.1). GTDB lineage: Bacteria > Chloroflexota > Limnocylindria > P2-11E > P2-11E > UBA4735. Next base: position 1,365 of record JANXXG010000180.1, read on the forward strand.
GGTCGATCTGCCGCCGGTGCGTCTGCAGGCCCCGCACGCGGCCACGAAGGCCGGCGGGTACGACCTCGACCTCATCACCGGCTTCCAGGTGGCCGTCGGCGAGCGTTCCGGTCACGACGGTGCCGAAGCCGGTCATCGTGAACGCCCGATCGATCGGCAGGCGCGGGCGCGCGACGTCACGCCGCGGCGGCGCCGCGCCGAGGACCGCCTCGAGAGCGGCCAGCAGCTCGGTGAGGCCGCGCCTCGTGGTCGCGGAGACATCCACGATCACGGCGTCAGCGAGTGGCGTGTCGGCGAGCGCATGCCGCACCTCCTCGCGAACAAGAGCGGCCCATTCGTCGTCGACGAGATCGCGCTTCGTGAGCGCGACGACGCCGCGCGTGATCCCGAGGAGCTCCAGGATCGCCAGATGCTCGCGCGTCTGCGGCATCACTCCCTCATCCGCGGCGATGACCAGCACGACCGCGTCGATGCCACCCACACCCGCGAGCATGTTGCGGATGAAGTCCTGATGACCAGGGACGTCGACGATGCCGACGTCGGCGCCGCCCGGCAGCGTGAGCCACGCGAACCCGAGGTCGATGGTCATCCCGCGTTCCTGTTCTTCACGCAGGCGATCGGGGTCGATGCCGGTGAGCGCGCGAATGAGCGTCGACTTGCCGTGGTCGACGTGGCCGGCCGTGCCCACGACCCGAATAGGCGGTGCTTCGGCGCTCACGGCCCGGGCGCGTTGACCAGCGTGCCGGTGCAGGTCGCGAAGAGCGCGGGCACGACGACGAACGCGAGCACGACCAGACCCGTGATCCAGATGGCGAAGAAGATCCCCGTGGCCCGCAGCGGCAGCGGCGAGCCGGGCTTCTCTACTTCGCCTTGATCGCGACGCATTCGATCTCCACTCGGAACCCTCGGGGCAGCGCAGCGACGGCCACCGTCGAGCGGGCGGGTCGGTGCGCGCCGAAATGCTTTGCATACACCTCATTCATCGCCACGAAGTCGGACATCTCGATGAGGAACACGGTCGTCTTCACGACATGCGCGAGATCCGATCCGGCCGCCGCGAGCACGGCCGCCAGGTTCGCGAGCGTCTGCTCGGTCTCGGCGCGCACGTCCCCTCCACCGACGGACGCGCCGGTCGCCGGATCGAGCGCTCCTTGACCGGCGCAGAAGACAAGATCGCCGGCCGCGATGGCTTGGCTATATGGGCCGATCGCTTTCGGGGCGCCGTCGGTCGCGATGATCTCGAGCGTGTCGCTCATGTCGCATCTCCTATTTGGCGTTCTCTCGTTGCCACGGGGGACAGGGCGCTGATAACGGCTGCTGCGAGCGTCTCATCCTGCTCCGGGAGGACGCTTCGCAGGTCGAGCACGACCCGGTCGTCGATGATGCGCGCGATGACCGGCGGATCGGCCATCCGGAGGGCGCCCACCGCGCGGGCCGCCGACGCCGCGCTGAGCGCGACGCCACGCGACGGCTGCGTTTCCTCCGGGAGGGAGCCGCCGCCGACGGTCGACGTCGTCTCGATCACCGTGGCCGCGATCCCGCCGCGCTCGAGCGTCGCCACGAGGGCCCTGGCCCGGCGCGCGAGCTGCGTCGGGGTCGCAGCGATCATTCGCCACACCGGCAGCGTTTCGAGGGCGGTCCCGTCGCGGTAGGTCGCTACCGTCGCGACCAGGGCCGCGATGGTGAGCTTGTCCGGGCGCAGCGCCCGCATCAACGGGTGTCGGCGCAGCTTCTCGATCGCACTGGTGCGACCGACGGCGATGCCGGCCTGCGGGCCGCCGAGCAGCTTGTCGCCGCTGAAGGTCACCACGTCGGCACCGTCCTTGACCGCCTCCTGCACCGTCTCCTCGCGTCCCAACCCGAATTTCTCGGTGCCAAGCAGCGTTCCGCTCCCAAGGTCATGGATGAACGACACGCCGTGCTCCCGCGCGAGCGCCGCGAGATCGGTCGAGGCGGCCTTGGCGACGAAGCCACGCAGCGCGAAGTTGCTCGCGTGGACCCGGAGGAGCGCACCGGTCTTCGCCGTGATCGCGTTCGCATAATCGCGCGCGTACGTGCGGTTGGTCGTGCCGACCTCGACGAGCTTCGCGCCGGACCGCGCGAGCACGTCAGGGATCCGAAAGCCCCCACCGATCTCGACGAGCTCGCCGCGCGCGACGATGACCTCGCGCTTGCCCGCGATCGCCGCCAGCGCCAGCAGGACCGCGGCGGCACCGTTGTTT
>JANXXG010000196.1 GCA_025350745.1 Chloroflexota bacterium
CGAATCCAGCTGGGTCCACAGGTTGAAGCTCGATCACCTGGTCATCGCGGTCAGCGATCGGCGCCGGTCGGACGCGTTCTATCGGGACGTCGTCCGCGCCGAGGTCATCGGGGCCGGCGGTCGGGTCTTCTACCGCTTCGGCACGCAGCAGCTGACCGTCCACCTGCCCGGCGTCGTACCCGCGGCTGTCGCGCGGATCCCCGTCGTCCCCGGGAACAGCGATCTCTGCTTCGAATGGCCCGGACCGATCGCCGACGCGGTCGCCCACCTCGGGCGGCACGGCATCCCCATCGAACGTGGGCCGCTGACCCGTCAGGGTGCGCGAGGCATAGGGATGAGCGTCTACTTCCGCGATCCCGACGGCAGCCTCTTGGAATTCATCGCGTACTCCGCGTAGGAAAAGAGGCGGGCCTGATGCCCGCCTCATCTCAGGAGATCCGGCTCGCCGGTCCTATGCGGCGCTCTTCTTCGCTTTCGCTTTCGCCTTGACCGGCCGCTTCGCTTTCAGCAGGGTCGGCCTGCGCTTCTCCGCGGCGCCGCACACGGTCTCGATGATCAGCCGCGTGACGACGTAGGGGTCGCAGTTCGCGTTCGGCCGACGATCCTCGATGTAGCCCTTCTTGTCCCTGGCCACCTGCCACGGGATCCGGACCGAGGCGCCGCGGTTCGACACGCCGTAGCTGTACTCCTTGTACGACGCGGTCTCGTGCAGCCCGGTGAGCCGCTCCTCGATGGCGTAGCCGTAGTTCTTGATGTGCAGGTCGTGCCGTGGCTTCAGGGCCTCGGCCGCGGCGACGCAGGCCTCGTAGCTCGAGCGCATCGCCTTCGTCGAGAAGTTCGTGTGCGCGCCCGCGCCGTTCCAGTCTCCGCGGACCGGCTTCGGGTACAACGTCGCGCTGACCCCGAAGTCCTCGGCCACGCGATACAGCAGCCACCGGGCGAGCCACATCTGATCGCCGATGGCCGGCGCGCCGATCGGTCCGATCTGGAACTCCCACTGACCGGGCATGACCTCGCCGTTGATGCCGGCGATCCGCAGACCAGCCTTGATGCAGGCGTCCAGATGGGCCTCGACGACGTCGCGGCCGAAGACCTCATCGGCGCCGACGCCGCAGTAGTAGCCGCCCTGCGGCGGCGGGAACCCGTTGTCGGGGAACCCGAGCGGCCGCGAGCCGTCGAAGAACGTGTACTCCTGTTCGATGCCGAACCAGGTGTCGTCGGTCGCGTACTTCTTCGCCATCGCGGCGTTCGCCGCGCGCGTGTTCGTCGGGTGCGGCGTCATGTCGGTGAGCAGGACCTCGGTCATGACGAGCTTGTTCTCGCCACCCCGCACCGGGTCGGGGCAGACGAAGACCGGATTCAGGACGCAGTCGGAGTTGGCGCCGGGCGCCTGATTGGTGCTCGATCCATCGAAGCCCCAGACCGGGGGCGCTTCGCCGATCGGCACCACCTTCGCCTTGGAGCGGAGCTTCGGGGTCGGCTTCGAGCCGTCGATCCAGATGTATTCAGCGCGATACACGCTCATGCGGATGTCTCCCTCACCTGCGTTTATGGGCTCATCGCGATGGTAGGCACCGCCGCGGGACGTTGGGTTGCGACGACGGTCTGAAAGAGTGCCCGCCAGGTGACGGCGTTCAGGCGACCTTCCGCCGGGCGCGACCGCCCCAGCGGAGGAACGCGACGGCGCCGTCCGGACCGCGGATGAAGTCGGCCACGGCCGGCGGATCCCCCGTCGTCGCGACAACCACGTCCGGACCGGTGAACACGAGCTGCACGGGCGGCGGGGTCGGGCGTTCGGCGACCGAGCCCTTCCAGGCCACCCGCAGGACGATGACGCCGTCCTCGGCACTGAGCGTGAGGTCCGACAACGGCGCCCAGTAGCTGCCGACGTACGGCCCGAGGTCCGGCTGCCGTTCGAGCGGCACCGGGCGAGGGCGGCCGGGGAGTCCGAGCCACTCGACCAGGAGCCACTCCGTGAGCTCGGCGCAGAGCCGTGCGCCGTTCGCCCCGTTCGT
>JANXXG010000219.1 GCA_025350745.1 Chloroflexota bacterium
GGGTCGCGTCGACCTTCGCGCCCGAGCGCCCGGCGGCGGCGAGGATCCGGCCCCAGTTCGGGTCGGCGCCGTGGATCGCCGTCTTCACCAGGTTCGACGTCGTGATCGTGCGGGCGGCCAGCCGGGCGTCCGACTCGGACGCGGCGCCGAGCAGGCGCACCTCGAACACCTTGGTCACACCTTCGCCGTCCGCGACCACAGCGCGAGCCAGATCGAGGCAGACCGCGGTGAGCGCGTCGAGGAATGTCGATCCGTCAACGGCACCGACACGCACGCCGGATGCGCCGTTCGCGAGGATCAGCAGCGTGTCATTCGTGCTCGTGTCGCCGTCGACCGAGATCGCGTTAAAGCTGTCGTCCGCGGCCGCCCGGAGCATCGGCCGAAGCGCGGCGCCATCGATGTGTGCGTCCGTGGTGACGAACGTCAACAGCGTCGCCATGTTCGGGTGGATCATTCCCGCGCCCTTCGCGATCCCGCCGATGCGGACGGTGCCGCCGGACAGGACGACCTCCCGCTGGGCGACCTTCGGGCGGGTGTCCGTGGTCATGATCGCCCGCGACGCGTCGTCCCATCCGGACTCCGAGAGCGCGATCCGGCCGATCGCCGGCCTCACGCGATCCATCGGGAGCGGCACGCCGATGACCCCGGTGCTCGCGACCGCGATCGCGTGCGCGTCGACCTGCAGCACCGCCGCCGCGGCCGTCGCCATGTCCACCGCGTCGCGCTCGCCCTGCGGTCCGGTGCAGGCGTTCGCGTTGCCCGAGTTCACGACGATGCCCCGGAGGTGGCCTTTGGAGAGATGCTTCCTCGTGATGACGCAGGGCGCCGCGATCACCTGATTCGTCGTGAAGACGCCGGCGGCGTGGCAGTGCTCCGCGGTCGATGCGATGAGCGCCACGTCCAAGCGGGTCGTGCCCTCGTGCTTCACGCCGCCCGCGACGGCGCCGGCGACGAACCCCTTCGCGAACGTCACGCCGCGCCCGCCGCGGTCATCCATCACGGCCATAGCGGCATCGCCTCCAGTCCGGTCGTCTCCGGAAGCCCGCACATCAGATTCAGGTTCTGGATGGCCTGACCGGCGGCGCCCTTCACCAGGTTGTCGATCACCCCCACTGCGATGAGCCGGCGGTTGTCGGGATCCACGACGGCGTGCACGAGGCACCAGTTGCTCCCGAGGGTCGCCTTCGTCGGCGGGAACTCGTCCACGTTCCGGACGAACGCTTCGCCGGCGTAGGTCTGCGCATAGGCGTCACTCACCTGCGCGGCGGTGACGCCGTCGCGGAGCGACGCGTAGCAGGTCGCGATGAGCCCGCGGGTCATCGGGATCAGATGCGGCGTGAAGGTGAGACGCGGCGGCATACCCCCAAGGCGGGCGAGCTCCTGCGCGATCTCGGGCGTGTGCCGATGCCTCGGTACGCCGTACGCCCGCACGCTCTCGTCGACCGTGCCGAAGAGATAGGCGTCGTCGACGACGTGGCCCGCGCCGGAAACGCCCGACTTGGCGTCGACGATGACGTCGTTCCCGATGAGCTCATGCAGCGCTGCCGGTCCGAGCGCCAGGAGCGACGCGGTCGGGTAGCAGCCCGGGTTCGCCACGATCCGCGCGCCCGGGAGGTCCTTCCGGGCGAACTCCGTCAATCCATAGACGGACTCCGCGAGGAGCTCGGGGGCCGGATGCGTGTAGCCGTACCACCGCTCGTAGCCTGCGGGGTCCTTCAGCCGGAAGTCGCTGCCGATATCGATGATCCGGCGGCCATCCTTCAGCCATTGCGGCGCCCGCTTGGCGGCCTCGCCGGCCGGGAGGGCCGTGAAGACCACCTCGGCATCGCCGACATCACTGCCGACCACGAGCGAATCGGGTGCCCCGTGGAGGTGCGGCTGCACGTCCCTGAGCCGCTCACCCTGATGGCTGCGTGCGACCGCGGCGACGATGGTGACCCCGCTGTGGCGCAGCAACAGTCGCGCGAGCTCGCCACCGGCATAGCCGGTCGCCCCGACGATCGCCACCCTGATGGCCATCGCAGGATTATGCACCGCTATGGATATTTATGCAATTGGCCCGCGATGGCTCGTCGGCCCGCGGTCGAACGCGGATCTAGCGGGCGTGCCCTCGCGAAAAGTCGTAGAACGCCCGCTCCGGTCCACCAACGAGGTCTCGACCACGCGTCGATACGCGGGAGCCATCGGCCAGCAGGAGCAGCGTCGCGAAGCCCTCCGCGCGCTCGCCGAAACCGACCGCGACGGGGACGACGTCCGTCACGTCGGACCACGGGTGATCGCTCGAGAGGAGCGGCAGGCCGGAGGCGATGTGGAGCCCGCCGGCATCAACGACCGTCCTCGCGAACGCCGATGGCAGCGACAGAACGAGCGCAGCGAGCGCGACCATCGCGAGGAGCCGTGGGGCGAGAACGACGTGCGCGACCGTGCGGCGCAGCCAGGCCTCCGCCCCCGCGGCGTTCCGGTGCCACCCGCGGAGGGTGCCCCGGGCCCACGAGGCCGCCGAAGCGCCGAGCCCGGCGCGCGCGACGGCGACAGCGAGCGCGGCGCCGCCGGCCAGCG
>JANXXG010000225.1 GCA_025350745.1 Chloroflexota bacterium
CTCCGCTTGATCACGATGATCTGCGCCGCCTTGTCCACATCGAGGATCGGCATCCCGTAGATCGGGCTGCCCTTCGAGCTGCGTGCCGCCGGGTTGGTCACGTCGTTCGCGCCGATCACGAGCGCCACGTCGGCGCGCGGGAACTCGGGGTTCACGGCGTCCATGTCCATCAGCTTCTCGTACGGGACATTCGCCTCGGCGAGCAGCACGTTCATGTGCCCGGGCATCCGTCCGGCGACCGGGTGGATCGCGTACACGACGTTCACGCCACGGGATTCAAGGAGGTCCGCCAGCTCGCGGACGTTGTGCTGGGCCTGGGCGACCGCGAGGCCGTAGCCGGGAACGATGATCACGTTACGGGCGTACGCGAGCAGGGTGGCCGCATCTTCAGCGGTCGTGCTGCGGACGGTTCGCCCGTCGTCGACCCGGCCGGTCATGCTGCCCTCCGCCGCCGGTGCGGAGCCGAAGGCACCGAACAGCACGTTCGCGATCGACCGATTCATCGCCTTCGACATGAGGCGGGTGAGGATCGTGCCCGACGCTCCGACGAGCGTCCCGGCGACGATGAGCAGCTGGTTGTTCAGGACGAAGCCGGCGGCCGCCACCGCGAGGCCGGTGAAGGCGTTGAGCAGTGAGATCACGACCGGCATGTCCGCGCCGCCGATCGGCATGACGAGGGCGATGCCGAAGAGGAGCGCGAGGATCGCCACCCCGGTCAGCACCACGAGCTGCGGGACGACGACGTAGCCACCGACGGAGAGCGTGAGCACCAACGCGAGGATGAGCATGCCGCCAAAGAGGATGCTCGTGACGAACTGTTGTCCGGCGTATTTGAAGGAGCGCGGGGTGATGATGCCCTGCAGCTTGCCGAACGCGATCGCACTCCCTGAGAAGGAGATCGCGCCGATCATGAGACCGAGCATCGAGCTCGCTGCCTGGCCCATCGTGCGCCCGTCGGCGCCGAGGTTGCGCATGAGCTCGAGGATCGAGACGAGCGCCGCGGAGCCGCCGCCGGCGCCATTGAACAGCGCGACCATCTGCGGCATGGCGGTCATCTTCACGAGCCGCGCGCCGGTGAAGCCTGCCGCCCCGCCGACGAGGATCCCAGCGGCGGTCACGACCAGGCCGGTGGTCCCGTAGCTCTGGAACTCGATGTCGAAGAACGTTGCCGCGACCGCGAGCACCATGCCCGCGCCGGCGATCCGGTTCCCGTTCACCGCGGTCTTCGGCCCGGACAGGCCCTTGAGGCCGAGCACGAAGGTGATCGCGGCGATGAGGTACGTGATCGGGATGAGCGTCCGCAGGTCCATTACTTCTTCGGCCCTCCGCCCGGACGCTGCTTGAACATCGCGAGCATCCGGTCGGTCACGACGAAGCCGCCGACGACGTTCGCGGTGCCGAGCACAACGGCGAAGAATCCGAGGGCCAGACCGAGCGGTCCCCCGATCGCGGCGGACACGAGCATCGCGCCGATGACGATGATCCCGTGGATCGCGTTCGCGCCCGACATGAGCGGGGTGTGCAGGGTCGATGGCACTTTCGAGATGACCTCGAAGCCGACGAAGATCGCGAGCACGAACACGTAGAGGCCGACGATCGCTTCAGCGCTCATGCCTTCTCCAACGCCGCCTTGGTCGCTGCGTGCACGACCTGGCCCTCGTGCGTGATGAGCGCGCCCTTGGTGATCTCATCCTCGAGATCGAGCGCGAGCGCTCCGTCCTTGGAGAGATGCGCGAGCAGCGCCGACACGTTCCGCGAGTAGAGCTGGCTCGCGTGGAACGCCACGGTGCTCGGCCAGTTGACCTCGCCGTGGATGGTCACGCCTTCGCGCACCACGGTCTTGCCCGGCTCGGTGAGCTCGCAGTTGCCGCCCATCTCCGCGGCGAGGTCGACCACGACCGAACCGGCGCGCATCGCGCGCACCATGTCCGCGGTCACGAGGATCGGCGCGCGCCGGCCGGGGACGAGCGCCGTCGTGATGACGACGTCCGCGTCCTTGACGTGCTTGCCGACGAGCTCCTGCTCCTTCTTGTGGGCTTCTTCCGAAAGCTCCTTCGCGTAACCGCCGGTGCCTTCGCCCTGTTCGCCGAGCTCGATCTCGAGGAATTTCGCGCCCAGGCTCTGGACCTGCTCCTTCACGACCGGCCGGGTGTCGAAGGCCTCGACGATCGCGCCGAGCCGCCGCGCCGTGGCGATGGCCTGCAGGCCGGCGACACCGGCGCCCAGCACCAGCACCCGCGCAGGCGTGACCGTGCCCGCCGCGGTCGTCAGCATCGGGAAGAACTTCGGGAGGGAATTGGCCGCGACGAGCACCGCCTTGTAGCCGGCGATGTTGCTCTGCGAAGACAGCGAGTCCATCGATTGGGCCCGCGTCACGCGCGGGATCATGTCCATGCTGAAGGCCGTCGTGCGCCTGGCCGCCAGGGCCTTCACCGCGTCCTTGTTGGTGAGCGGCTGGAGGGTCGCGATGAATGCGGCTCCCTCCCGGAGGAGCCCGATCTCCTCGGCAGACGGCTTTTGCACCTTGACCACGATGTCGGCGCCGAACGCGGCCTGCCGATCGCTGACGGTCGCGCCGGCCTTGCGATAGGCCTCGTCATCGTGGCCGCTGCCCGTTCCGGCACCGCTTTCGACGATGACCTCGTGCTTCGCAGCGACGAGCTTCGCAGCGGCCTCCGGGACGATGGCGACGCGCTGTTCGCCGGGCACGGTCTCGCGCGGAACTCCGACCTTCATCTGATGGCGAAAACGTAGCAGGTCAACGCGCAGGTCGCGCCAGGGCTATCGCGCGCCGGCGGTCGCCGTTCCGAGGCCCACGGCCGTCTTCGCGTCGGCGATGGGCAGCTGCCAAAGGATCGACTGCCAAGCGAGCTTGAATCCGAGGTCGGTGTTGATGCCGAGCATCTGCGCGTTCGTATTCGCGTTGCCGGTGCGGATGTACGTGGCCGCGGGCAGGTCGCGGAGGATCCGGTCGAGCATGACCGCTTTCATCCAGAGCCCAAGCTTGTGTCCGCGGTGGGCGCGCGCCACAGCGGTACCGCCCTGCCCGACGACCCAGGGCTGCTTGGGGTCGTTGTTGATCTCCGTGAAGCCGGCGCCCTCGCCGGTCGCCTCGTGCACCGCGACAAGAAGCCACCAGTTCGAGCCGATCTGCTTGAGCCACGACTCGCGGTCGTGGATCTGTTCCTCGGTGAGCTTCCAGTCGCCCATCTTGAGGTTGCCTCGCGGCATGTCGTTGATGGCGTTCGCGGCCTCGATGAACGGCGCGATGAGGTTCGGCGGCACGACGTTGTCGACGCGCTCCAGGCGATAGCCGGGCGGATCGAGCTTCGCCCACTCCGCGACCTTCGCGCGGTCGACGTCCGCGATCGTCAGCGAGTTCGTCTTCATCGGAAGCCCGGGCTGCGCGCCGATCCTCTCGAGGAAGTGGCCTCCGCCGGGAGCGCGGTCGTTGCTCATGCCCATGAATAGCAGCTCGGGATGCTGGCTCTCCGCCGCGGCGACGATCTCGGCCAACAGTGCGCGGCCCAGTCCCTTGCGGCGGTGGTCCGGATGTACCTGGAGCTCGGTCCACGCGACGTGCGGATTCTCCGGATCGTTCAGGCTGCGGGACGTCGCGACCCAGCCCACCACGTTGCCGTTCGCATCACGCGCGCGCACCCAGGCGTGCCACTCGTTCGCCGAGGTGGCGCGGATGCGGCTGAGGATCGCGTCCAGCGGTCGCTCGGGGTCCTCGGGCACGGTCTCCTGCGACATCCGCTGGAACAGCCGCGCTAGCGCGACCTGCTCGGCTTCGGGGAGCGCCTTGGGGTCAACGCGGTCGAGGGTGTATCCGGTCACGTTCATCGGGGAAGCCTACCCAACGGCGCCAACGGGACCATCAGCCGCGATACGTTCGCGCTAGCATCCGCCCGCTGTAGCGGAGGGGAGCTGGATGGGGAAGACGCTCATCACTGGCGGGACGATCGTCACCGCCGCCGATACCTACAAGGCCGACATCCTGATCGACGGCGAGAAGATCGTCGCGATCGGTCGCGATCTGAAGGTTGCCGGCGCGAAGCGCGTGGACGCGAGCCGCATGTACGTCATCCCCGGCGGCATCGATGTCCACACGCACATGGAGCTTCCGTTCGGCGGCACGATGGCCTCCGATGACTTCGAGACCGGCACCACCGCGGCCGCGTTCGGCGGCACCACGACCATCGTCGATTTCGCAGTGCAGGGCTTTGGCGAGCCGCTCGAGAAGGCCCGCGATCTCTGGCTGTCGAAGGCCCGGGGTAAGGCGGTCGTCGACTACGGGCTGCACATGATTGTCCGCGATGTGTCCGACAAGGTGCTCCGCGAGATGGGCACGATGGTCCGCGAGGGCATCTCGAGCTTCAAGCTGTTCATGGCGTATCCCGGCGTCTTCATGGTCGATGACGGCGCGATCTTCAAGGCCCTCGTGCGGAGCGCGGAGATCGGCGGCCTCATCTGCATGCACGCCGAGAACGGCGGGGTGATCGACGTCCTCGTGAAGAAGGCGCTCGCCGCGAAGCACACCGCCCCGAAGTGGCATGCCCTCACACGGCCGCCCGAGGCCGAGGGCGAGGCGACCGGCCGCGCGTTCAAGCTCGCTGAGATGGCCGGTGGCGTACCGCTCTACATCGTTCACCTCTCGGCGGCGCAGGCGCTCGACCAGGTGCGGCAGTTCCGTGACCGCGGCCTGCCCGCGTACGCCGAGACGTGCCCGCAGTACCTCTTCCTCAGCTACGACAACTACGAGGAGCCCGGCTTCGACGGTGCGAAGTACGTGATGTCCCCGCCGCTCCGCGAGAAGTGGCACCAGGACGAGCTGTGGAAGGGTCTGCAACGCAACGACCTGCAGGTCATCTCCACGGATCACTGCCCGTTCTGCATGAAGGAGGGCTTCATGGGCCTTCCGAAGCAGAAGGAGCTCGGCAAGGGCGACTTCTCCAAGATCCCGAACGGCGCGCCAGGGGTCGAGACGCGGATGGCACTGACCTTCGACGGTGGTGTCGTGCAGGGGCGGATCACCCCGAACCGTTGGGTGGAGCTCACGTCGACGACGCCCGCGAAGATCATGGGTCTCTTCCCGCGGAAGGGCACGATCGCGGTCGGCAGCGATGCGGACATCGTGCTCTGGGATCCAAAGGCGACGCAGACCCTGTCCGCGAAGACCCTTCACATGCGGGTCGACTACAACCCCTACGAAGGTCGCAAGGTGACCGGCAAGGCGAGCGTCGTGCTGTCGCGCGGCGAGGTCATCGTGCAGGCAGGTAAGTTCCTGGGGAAGAAGGGCCGCGGGAAGTTCCTGAAGCGCGGCGGCCCGCTCCTGCAGACCTAGTGGGGGAGCGCCCGCTCGATCACGTCCTGCGCCACAACACCTGGGCGAACGGCGCGCTCATCGAATTCTGTCGCGGCTTGGATCCCGCGACCCATGCGTCGGCGGCATCGCCCGGCACGTACGGGACGATCGAGGGAACGCTGCATCACCTCATCGGCGCAGAGCAGTGGTACACGCAGCTGCTCACGGGCGATCTCATCGGGCCACGCCTGCGTCGCGATGGTCCACCGCCCGCGATCGACGTCCTTGCGGAGGTCGCTGCGGGTACAGGAAATGGCATCCTGTCCGTCGCGGAGACCGATGATCCGGGACGCCGAATCAAGCTGAACGAGGGTCGGACGTCGACCGTCGGCGTCATCCTCGCGCAGCTCGTCCATCACGGCAACGAGCACCGGACCCAGATCACGACGATCCTCGGCGCGAACGGTATCGAGCCCCCGCCACTCAGCGCGTGGGCGTACGGGCGAGCCACAACACTTTCGGAGGGGACGGAATGAGCGATCTGAAGGTACCGATCGAATATGACAACTGGGCGACCGAGAGGCTCGCGCAGTTCTGCGAGGCCCTTTCGCCCGATCAGCGTGCTCTCACGACTCCCGGGACGATGGGCACGGTCGAGGCGACGGTCATCCATCTTGTGGGCGCCAAAGAGCGCTATGCCGCGGCGCTGCGTGGTACGCCGCCGCCGGACGATGCGGTCCGCGAGACGACGACGAAGGACTTGGGCCACGTCGTCGCGCGGGCAAAAAAGCTGAGCGAGTGGTTCTCCGGATTTGCCCAGGGTGAGCTCGAGCTGGAAAAGATCATCGAGCGCCGCCTTGCTGACGGGACCACCCAGCGCGTGCCGATGGAGATCCTCCTTACGCAGCATCTGCACCACGGCAACGAGCACCGCGCCCAACTCGGCTCCATCTTCGGTGCCCACGGGATCGAGCCGCCTCATTTCTCAGCCTTCGACTGGGGCCGCGAGCGCGGGGATCTGACCTAGGGCGACGCGCTCCATCCGAGGTCGCGGCCTGCGCGATCGGTCAGGACCACGCTCCCGATGCGGTCGGGTACCCAGTTCGGCTCAAAGCCTGCCCGGAGCCGGATCGCTGCCGCGGGGTCGCGGTCAAGGATCTCTGCGTCTTCGGCCCGGAAAGGCGTCCGCGATGCGATCGCATACATCGATCCATCAGGCCCGTGGTCGAGTGCGCGGATCACGGCCCGCGCGGCGTCGTGCGGGCGCACAGCCCGATACAGCCGCCTGACCTGCTCCTCCGGTGACTCTCCCGCCGCGAAGCGCGCCAGCCGCAGGGTCACCCCGGCGATCGGGCTCGCTCGCAGGAGCGCCTCGCACGCGAGCTTCGACGCGGCGTACGGATCTTCGGTCGCGTCCGCCGAAGTGTCTTCGTCGATGAATCGGGCCGGCGATCCGCGCGGTGCCTCGCGCCAGACGCTCGTGCTGCTCGCGAGGACGACGCGCCGCGCCCCCGTCGCCGCCGCGATGGCCAGGAGCACGCGGAACGGCGCGACGTTGGCTGCGTCATAGTCCGCGCCGCCGTGCGCGACCAGCGGGTGGAGCGCTGCGAGATGGACGATCGCGTCGCATCCCGCGAGCGCTGCCCGCAGCACGGCGCCGTCCGCGATTGGAAGACCGTCGGCCTGATCGATCGGCACTACGACCCGATCCGCGAGCAGCGGCAGGAGCGCGCGTCCCAGCACACCCCGCGCGCCCGTGACCGCGATGCGGGTGGCGATCAGCGGAGCGCGGTGATCCGGTGCGCGGGCACCGGCTGGTGGAAGCCCTTGAGCTCGAGCTCGCCGGCGGACTCGGCGTCGACATGTTCTTCGATCGCGGCGAGCACGCGATTGGTCATCAGGATCTCCCCGGCCTTGGCGGCTGACGACAGGCGGGAGCCCTGGATGACGACCATCCCGATCGCCCCATAGTCGGAGCGGCCCTCGAAACCGATGCGGCCGAGGGTCGCGTATCCCACCGCGATCCCGATCCCCAGGCCGAGGTCATAGCCGCGCTTCTTCCAGCCGGCCTGCAGGTCCGCGAAGCGCGACTGCATCGCAAGTGCCATGCGGGCCGCCTGCAGCTGCGGCTCCGCGATCTCCACCGGGTCGTTGAAGAACACCATGATCCCGTCGCCGGCGAAGTGCTCGACGGTCCCCTCGTGGTGGAAGATCACCTCGCCCATCGCCGTCTGGTATGCCCGAAGCACGCCGAGAGCTTCTTCCGGCTCCGCGGTCTCAGAGAACGCGGTGAATCCGCGCAGGTCCGCGAACACGACGGTGATCTCGCGGCGATGTCCGTTCAGAAGTGCCTCGCCGCCCTGCGACATGACGAGATCCGCGATCTGTGGGGAGAGGAAGCGACGCAGCCGCCCCAGCCGGCCGAGCTCGTCGACCTGCTCCTTCACGCGCTGCTCGAGCGTGGTATTCCACTCCGCAAGCTCGGCCTTCTGCCGCTCGGTTTCGTCGTGATACGTCTTGACCCGCAGCAGCGAGCGAACGCGCGCCAGGAGCTCGGGCTGATCGAATGGCTTCGCGATGAAGTCATCCGCGCCCGCCTCGATCGCCTTCACCTTCTCCGGAAGGCCGCTCGCGGTCACCATCACGACGGGGAGAAAGCTCGTCTTCGGATCCGCGCGCAGCCGTCGGCACACCTCGTAGCCGTCGATCCCGGGCAGCATGATGTCCAGCAGGACCAGATCCGGCTTCTCCTTCAGCACCTGCAGCAGCGCGTCCTCGCCGGTCCCCGCGGTGACGACCTCGAAGCCGTTCGGCGTGAGCACCGCTTCCATCAACCGAAGGTTCTGCGGAATGTCGTCGACCGCGAGGATCTTCGTCATCGCTTCGCGTCCAGGTAGGACCGGATCTGGCCGGGAAAGTTCTTCACCTCGATCGGCTTCGCGATGAAGCCGTCGAAGCCGGCGTCATCGAACCGCTCGCGGTCGCCGGTCATCACCGACGCGGTCAGCGCGACGGTGGGGATGTGCTTCGTGCGCTCGTCAGCACGGATCCGTTTCATGGCGACGATGCCGTCGATCCCCGGGAGCTGGATATCCATGAGGATGAGTGCCGGCAGGTGCTCGACGGCCATGCTGACCGCCGACTCCCCGTCGACAGCCTCCACCGTGCGGTAGCCGTGGAAACGGAGCACGTCCCGTGCGAGCTTCAGGTTCTTCTCGTTGTCCTCGACGATGAGGATGAGCTCATTCGCCATCATGTCTCCTTTAGAAGCGGTAGGGCGACGGTGAACGTACTGCCTTTGCCGGGGGCGCTGTCCACGGAGATGGTCCCACCGTGCAGCTCGACCATCCGCTTCGAGAGGCTGAGCCCGAGGCCGGTGCCCTCGCGTGAGCGCTCACCCTGGTGCGACGCCTGCTGGAATTCCTCGAAGATCCGGGCCTGATCCTCGGCCGCGATCCCGATCCCGGTGTCCTGGATCCGGAGCCGGATCTGACCGTTCTCGCCGTCTGCGCGCAGGTGGATCGTGCCGCCGTCCGGGGTGAACTTCACGGCGTTCGCCAGGAGGTTGACGACGACCTGTTTCACCTTGCGTTCGTCAGCGACGATTGTGTCGAGCGGCGGGGTCACCTCGAGCTTGAGCTTGATCCCGTGGCTTTGGGCACGTTCCCGGACGAGCGTCACCGCGTTGTCGAGCGCGGCGACCAGCGAGAATGGCGCCGCCTCGAGCTCCATCCGACCCGCCTCGATCTTCGAGAGGTCAAGGATGTCGTTGATAAGGGTGAGCAGATGCGTGCCGGATGAACGGATGTCCTCGAGGTAATCCGCCTGCTGCTCATTCAGCTCGCCGAACATCCGCTGGAGGAGCACATCCGAGAAGCCGATGACGGCGTTGAGCGGCGTGCGCAGCTCGTGCGACATGTTCGCCAGGAACTCGCTCTTGTGCCGGTTCGCGATCTCGAGCTGAGCCGACTTCTGCTGGATCTCCTTGAACAGTCGGACGTTCTCGATCGCGATCGCGGCTTGTCGCGCGAATGACTCGACCAGCTCGATCTCGCGGGTTTCGAACGGACGCACTTCGATCCTGCAGAGCACGAGCACGCCGAGGACTTCGGTGCCACGGAGCAACGGCACGCCGAGGCCGGTGCGCGCACCGATCCGGACCATGCCCTTCGAGTCAGCGACGGATGGATCCGCAGCCACATCGTGGACGTGGATGGTGTGCCGCTCGCGGTATGTGCGACCCAGCACCGAAGCCGCAGTGAGCGGGTTCGCGCCGGCAGCTTCCAGCATGGAGACCTCGTCCGGCCTCCGAGAGGCCACGGTGCGGCTGGAACCGTCCGGGTCGACCTGGCGGATCCAGCCGTACTCGGCCCGGCCGAGCGCCAGCGACTTCTCAAGGACCATCTCGAACACCGGCTTCAGGTCGAACGCGCTCTCGCTCATCGCCGCGAGGAGCTCGGCGGTCGCGGTCTGCCGCTCCAGAGATCCCTTCGTCTCGTTGAACAGGCGCACGTTCTCCATCGCGATGGCGGCCTGCTTCGCGAACGACTCCACGAGCTCGATCTCGCGTTCGCTGAACGGTGACATTGCGCGGCGCCCAAGCTGGATGGCGCCGATCGGTTCACCATCCCTGAGGATCGGCACAGCGAGGCGCGTGCGCGTGTCGGTGATCCCGTTGGCCGGCCGCAGCTGCTCGTCGACGAGCACATCAGGCAGATGCACAGATCGGCGCGCCACGATCGCTCGCTCGACGGTGCTCGGCCCCCCCTCGGGCGCGAGTGATCGGCGCTTTCCACGGCTCGGCGCGTCCGATGGCCAGTCTCCCGACGAAGCGTCGAAGAACCATTCGTTGCCGTCGCGCTGCCAGACCACCGCGTGATCAGCGCGGCACAGGTTCAGCGATGACTCCGCGATCGTTTGCAGGACGGGACCGATGTCGAACGCGGAGCGGCTGATGACGTCCAGCACATTGCTGGTAGCCGTTTGGCGCTCGAGAGCCTCCTCGGTCTCTTTGAACAGCCGGACGTTCTCCATCGCGATCGCCGCCTGATCCGCAAATGTCCGGACGAGCTGGATCTCGCGGTCAGTGAACGGGCGCATCTCGAAGCGACCGATGGACAGAACGCCGACGAGCTCGCCCTGGCGGAGCAGGGGCACGGCGAGCCGAGTTCGGGTTCCCGTTCGGATCAAGGCCGGCTCCAGTTCGACGTCGGGAACGTGCTGAATGGCGCGCGATGTCGCGGCGCGTGCGACCACGCTGTCCGCAGTGAGGAGGATGCGCTGGAACGGACTCGATCCGACGCGGCGACCGGCGTGGCTCATGACGCTGACCATCGCGTCGCCTTCCGGTTGGTAGAGCGAGCACCCGTCCGCGTCACAGAGCTCCTTCGAGCGGCGGAGGATCGTGATGAGCATCAGCCAATCAGCGTTCGACCTGGACACGGTGCTCATCACGATCCTCCGCCGCTCGAAGGAGCTCTGTGACGCGGACGGGTGCTCGCTC
>JANXXG010000247.1 GCA_025350745.1 Chloroflexota bacterium
CTTGTCGGTGAGTCCGGCTGCGGCAAGTCGACCACCGGCCGCGCGATCCTCCAACTCTACAAGCCCACCGCCGGCACCGTGAACTTCGGCGGCATCGAGCTGACCAAGCTCGGGAGCGGCGATATGCGGCGGATGCGCCGCCGCATGCAGATGATCTTCCAGGACCCCTACGCATCTCTCAACCCGCGCATGTCCGTCGGCTCGATCATCGGCGAGCCGCTCGAGGTCCATAAGCTCGCCAGCGGGAAGGCGAAGACCGAGCGCGTTCAGGAGCTCCTGAAGATCGTCGGCCTCAACCCGTACTTCACGAACCGCTACCCGCACGAGTTCTCCGGTGGCCAGCGTCAGCGCATCGGCGTGGCCCGCGCGCTCGCGGTGGAGCCGGAGTTCATCGTCGCGGACGAGCCGATCTCCGCTCTGGATGTGTCCATCCAGGCGCAGGTCATCAACCTGCTCGAGGAGCTGCAGGACAAGTTCAAGCTGACCTACCTGTTCATCGCCCACGACCTGTCCGTGGTGCGTCACATCAGCGACCGGGTCGCGGTCATGTACCTCGGAAAGATCGTCGAGCTCGCTGATCGCGTCGACCTGTACGAGCACCCCCTGCATCCGTACTCGCAGGCGCTGCTCTCGGCCGTACCGATCCCCGATCCGGCGATCGAGCAGAAGCGCAAGCGCATCATCCTGACCGGTGATGTGCCGTCCCCGGTGAACCCGCCCACGGGCTGCCGGTTCCACACTCGCTGCTGGAAGGCCCAGGAGATCTGCAGCGAGGTCGATCCGGAGTTCATCGAGCACGCCCCGCGTCACTGGGCCGCCTGCCACTTCCCGGGTGCGTAAGCGAAGTTACGGGTTGATGGCGATCCGGCCCCAGTGGAACCGTTCGGTCGCCGCGCGCCCGAGGTACGCCCAGCTCGCGAAGTAGACGTACACCTCCCCGTTCGTCAGCGCGGTGGGGAGCCGCTTCGCGGCGGGCAGCCCGGACGCTTCGAAGTACAGCGTCCCGTTCGCCCAGAGCGTCACCGAGTCGCTGGTGAACTCGACGCGGAACCGATCTCGGCACGCGGTGTCGGGCTCAGCGGGCGCGCAGAGCCGGAACGCGGCCGCGAGCGCCGCCGATGCAGGGGCGCCGCCGAAGCTCGTCGTGGCCCCTTCGCTCCGTTCGCTCGACAGCTCGAAGATGCGGCCGCCGGCGTCGTAGGCGGAGCTCAGCGCGGTCCGGTCGGTGTACAGCCGCAGGCCGACGCTCGGAGCGCCGCCGAAGATCCCGATCGCGTGGATCGGATCCGCATCGAGTCCCGTTGGCGCAGCGGCCGTCGTCACGACGATCTCCGGCCAACCGTCGTGATACGCGAGCATGCCCGCGGCCACCTCGAACTCCACCGAGAGCCGGCCGTCGGCGAATCGGAACGTCCGGTCCGGCCGCACGAGCCCGCCGCCCCAATGCGTCGCGAGGAGCGTGTCCCGCCGGTCACCTTCGTACTCATCCGGCAATGCGCCCGTGCCGGCGACGTCCACCATCCAGTGGCCGTTGTGCACGAAGTGCCGGGTCAGCGTCACCGTCGAGCTGCGTGCCGCTTCGAACACCCGATAGGTCGTGGGGAATCGGGCGTGGTCGAAGCCGCCATCGAATGCGTCCACCCACCCGTTCGCGCTCGACCGGGCGGTGCTCACGCCGGCGTCGAGCGGGAGACACCATGCGGGCGGGCCCGGCGGAATGGCCCCGAGCGGCGGCGCCGCGGGCTCGCAGGGGCCCATCGACGTCCGGTTCGCGGTCGGGCTGGTCATTCCCTCGATGCCGTGTCCGGGCTGGACGGCGATCGTCGGCCGGACCGTCGGGCGGGGCGGGTCGGTCGGGATGGCCGCGGACGTCGAGGCGCACGAGACCGCGATCAGGACCGCCGCACACACCGCAGCAACGCGCACTGCGACGCAGTCTATGAACGGCGGTGGGCTCGAGGGTGGTATCACTAGGGAGCATGAGACCGGTCGCGCTCGCAGTCGCGGTCACGATCCTCATGTCGGCCTGCCAGGGTTCGACGCCCGAGCCGACCCCGGCACCGGTCAGCGTCGCGCCGACCGCAACGGCGCTCCCGTCGGCCTCGCCTTCGCCGTCACCGAGAACACCGCTCGGGGGCACGCTTCGGGTGGGCATCCCGGCCGCGCTCGGCTCGCTCGATCCGCGGGCCAAAGATGCGGACCCGCTCGTCGCGGGCCAGGTGTTCGAGGGGCTCACCGTCTTCGGCCCCGGCGGTCCCGTGCCGGCGCTGGCGACGAAGTGGCTCGTCGGGCCGGACGGGCGCACCTGGACATTCACGCTTCGCGACGGCGTCGTGTTCCACGACGGGTCCCCGCTCGATGGACTGGCCGTCGCGAAGGGCTTCGGCCGGACCGACGACCCGATCATCGAGAAGGCCGAGAGCCCGGATGCGCGCACGGTCGTGCTCACCACCCGCGTGGCGTACGGCCCGTTCCTCAGCGCCCTCGCGACGCTCCCGTATACGGTGGTATCCCCGGCGACGAAGCTCGCGGGCACCGGAGCGTTCCGGATCCCCGCGGGCGGCGAGGGCGCGCGGCCGCTCGTGCTCGAGCGCAATGACCGCTACTGGCGGGCGGACCCGACCGGTCAGAAGCTGCCGTACCTCGATCGCGTCAGCATCTCGTCGATCCCCGACCCGGGGACCCGTCTCGCGTCGATCCGAACGGGGAGCCAGGACCTCATCGTCGATCTCGCGATCAGCGACATCGGCACGATCCGGACCGATCCCAGCCTCCAGCTCGTGATGCGGCCGGAGTCGACCGTGCTCTACCTCGGCCTCAATCTCTCGGCATCGGGTGTCGACGACCTGCGCGTACGCCAGGCGATCGCGAACGGCCTGAACGCCCGCTCCATCGTCGATCGCCTCTACGGTGGCGCAGCCAGGCCCGCGTCGCAGCTCCCACCGCCGTCGGTGCTCGGCCACGATGACTCGCTGCTCGAATTCGCGAAGCCCGACCCCACTGCGGCGAAGAAGCTTCTTGCCGACTCCGGTCACGCCGGGTTGCAGCTCGATCTCTGGTACCAGCTCGGCGGGCCGGCGACCCTGCCGGAGATGCGTCGGATCGCCGAGGCGGTCGCGGCTGATCTGGGCGCGGCCGGGATCACCGCTGACACGAAGACCATCGACCCGGTCACCTTCGACGTTTCCGTCCGGGAGAACCGGTACCCCGCCTGGCTCGGCGTGGCATCCCTGGCCTCATTCGATCCGGACGAGCTGTTCGGTGCATTCATCCCAGCGGTCGTCAACGGTGCCGACCAGCCCACCGAGGCCGGCTCGTGGGCGAACAAAGAGGTCGCGGGGCTGCTCCGGAAGGCCCGCAGCGAGCCGGATCAATCGAAGCGCGCCGAGCTCTACAAGCAGGTCTCCAAGATCATCCAGCGGGAGATCCCGCGGATCCCGCTCGTGTGGAGCGCGCCGCTCGCCGCGGCCACGAAGAAGGTCGTGGACCCAAAGGCGCTGTTGTTCGCGGAGATCGCGCTGGGCAAGTGACGCCTACCCTTGAGCCACGATGATGGGCGGCGGCGGCATGCACATGATGTTCATGGGGAGCGGGGGGCGCGAAAAGAAGCGTCCGTCGATCGCCATGTACCGCCGGCTCCTGCGGTTCGTGCAGCCATACCGGCTCAATCTGATCCTCGCCTCGGCGCTGCTCATCCTGTCGACGGTGCTGAGCCTGGTCTGGCCGCAGGTCGTGCTGCGGGTCCTCGACCTTGGTCTTCGCGACGCGGGCGTTCTCGACGCGCTCGTGCTCGTGCTCATCGTCGTGCTGTTGATCCGCGCCGCGATCGACGGCGTCCGCCAGTACGTCATGGCCTGGACCGGCGAGCGCGTCATCTTCGATCTGCGGATGGAGATCGTCCGCCACCTCCAATCGCTGTCGCTGTCCTTCTTCACCCGGCGCAAGACCGGCGAGCTCATGTCGCATGTGACGAGCGACGCGACGCTGGTCCACGGTGTCGTGACCCAGACGATCATTTCCGTGCTCGGGCAGGTCATGACCCTCGTCGGTGGCCTCGTGGTCATCTTCCTCATGAACTGGCGTCTGGCCCTGTTGACCCTGGTCGTCGCGCCGCCGATCGGCCTCCTCGGGCAGTACCTCGGACGGCGCATCCGCGCCATTTCCCGTGATGCCCAGGACGCGCAGGGCGAGGCGGTCGGCGTGCTCCAGGAGGCGATCGCCGAGGTGCGCACCGTGCAGGCGTTCACGCGCGAGGCCTACGAGTCCGACCGGTTCCGCGAGAAGCTGAAGATCACGCTTGCGAAGGTCCTCGAGCGGGCCCGGCTCTCGGCCACGCTGTTCCCGCTCATCGGGTTCCTGGGATTCGCCGCCTCGATCGTCGTGCTCTGGTACGGCGGCCATCAGGTCATCAACGGCCAGGCGACCACCGGCGAGCTCGTCGCGTTCCTTCTCTATGCCGGCATGGTCGCGGGGCCGGTCGGCGGACTCGCGTCGCAGTGGACCCAGGTGCAGGAGGCTTTTGGCGCGGCGGACCGCATCTTCGCCCTCCTCGATACCGACCCGGAGATCCAGGACCGGCCCGGCGCCATCGTGCTGCCGCGCTCCGACGGCCGGATCGCGTTCGAGGGCGTGAGCTTCCGCTACGCGCAGGGGCCGCTGGTCCTGACGGATCTCTCCACGAGCTTCGAAGACGGGAAGACCACCGCCCTCGTCGGTCCGTCCGGGGCCGGCAAGACCACGCTCGTGAGCATCGTCGCGCGCTTCTACGACCCCACCGCCGGGCGCGTGACGGTCGACGGCCACGACCTTCGCGACGTGACGGTCCGCTCGCTCCGCGAGCGCATCGCCGTCGTGCCGCAAGAGCCCGTCCTGTTCGCGACCACGGTCGCCGAGAACATCCGCTACGGCCGGCTCGACGCGAGCGACGGAGACCTTCACGCCGCCGCCGCGGCCGCGAACGCGTCGGAGTTCATCGACCGCCTCCCGGAGGGCTATGACACGATCGTGGGCGAGCGCGGGGTGAAGCTGTCGGTCGGCCAGCGACAGCGCGTTGCGATCGCGCGCGCGCTCCTCCGCGATGCGCCGGTGCTCCTGCTCGACGAGGCGACCTCGTCGCTCGATAACGAGAGCGAGTACCTGGTCCAAGAGGCTCTCGCCCGGCTGATGCGCGGCCGGACGACGATCGTCATCGCCCACCGCCTCACCACGGTCGAGGCCGCGGACCGGATCCTCGTGCTCGACCGCGGCCGCATCGTGGAGGACGGGACGCACTCCGAGCTCATGTCCCGTGAGGCCCTCTACTGGCGCCTGTATACCCGGGCCTTCCGTTCTGAAGAAGGCGCAGCCGCTGATGGGGCCGCGGAGCCGACCCTACCGATAGTGGTCGGGGTGGATCCAGGGCGCGAGGCTCATGGCGACCAGGTCCGCAAACGCGTCGGTGCGTGACACCGCCCCCGCGGTGAGCAGGCCGATCGCCCCGCTCGCCGACTTGCTGTCCTTCACGGCGAAGAGATCGTCGATGAGCGTTCCCAGCTCGGCGCCGTCGCGAAGGCCCTTGCCGAGCGACGGCGGTAGCAGCATCCGCAGCCCGCTCGCGTAGCCCTCCCGTCCGCGTGGATCGACCGCAGCGACCCACGACAGCAGCCACACGCGCTCCCGTTCGAGCTCGACGCCGCCCTCCAGCCCGAAGGCGATATCGGCGCCGCTGATCGCGAGCGCACGCCGGGCACGTTCGAGCGCACCGGCGCGGGTGGCCTCATCTCCGAAGGGTTGCGCGCCGACACCGGATGCCGCCGCGACCGGTGCGACGACGCAGCCCGGAGCGAGCGTCGTCAACGCCTCGCGGACCGCGGCGACCTTCGCCGGATTCGTCGAGCCGACCGCCGCGCGCGTGAGCACGAGCACCGGCGAAGACTACGGTCCGGCGGGCCGGCGCACGTAGATCGAATAGGTCCCGTGCCGGGCGCGGAGCTCGAAGCGCTCGCGCACCACGATGTTCGGCGCATCGGATCCCGGGAGCTGCGACGCGTTCGGCTCGCTCCAGCCGTCGTACCGGCTCGTGAGCACGAGCACGTCCGCGGTCGCGATGTCCGCCGCGAGATGGGAGTCCGGTCCGTTCGTCGAGCCCGGCGCCATCTCCAGGTAGTACGTCGCCGGCACGAGCTGCGGGAGCAGGTGATAGATGACCGTGTCTCCCACGTAGGTGCGCCGCAGATCGAGGAGGCCGACGAAGATGCGGTCCCCCGGGACCGTCAGCCGCTCGACGTCGGCGAGCGTCTCCGCGAGCTCCCCGGCGCTCTCCGCGGAGCCGATGGGTGTGCGGCTGAAATCGGCGGCCAGCCGCAGGGGATACCAGACCCGCCCACGATGTCGCACCGGATACGACTCGACCGGCTCGACGCCGATCGCGCGCGGACCCTCGATGAACATCGCGCGCGAGACGATCCCCGGCGCTCCGGCGGTGACGAGCAGCGTCGCGATCGCCACCGCGGCGAGCTCCCGCCGTCCCGCCGCCACGGGTCGACCGACGCGGCCGAGCAGGATGTGCGCCGCCACGGGAAAGAGCGCGATCGGGAGCGTCCCGGCGGAGACCAGATGGAACAGGTCGGCCCGCTGCAGGGCCTGCGGCAGCGTGAGGAGGGAGAAGATGGCCAACCCCACGAGCGCGCGAGACCGCTCGGACCGCTCCGCCCGGCTTGCGAGCCCGGCCGCAATGACGAGCGCGATGTCCGCGACAAGGATCGTGCCGAGGAGCAGCGGATCGGGGCCGGGAAGCGGGAGATAGCGCGCCGCGCCCCACCGGAAGACTCCCAGCACGAGGTTGTCGAAGAGCGCCGGTGGGCCGGCCACGACCGCATGCCCCGCGAAGAGCGCGAGGGGAACGGCCGCGCCGGCGAGGAGCGCTTTCGCGCGGGGACGGTCCAATGCGAGGGCGAGGGGGAGCACCGCGAATGCGGTCGCCGGTCCGAGCTCCGGTCGGAACAGGACCGCGGTGCCGGCAAGCAGTCCGGCGAGGGCCACCGTGCCTGGGCTCGATCGGGCCGACGTGAGGCGCAGGGACCAGAGCACGAGCGCGACCGCGCCGACGAACGCGAAGGCGACGGCGCCCAGAGGGATCAGCAGCGTGGCGGTGATGATCCCGGCGAGAACGGCGATGATCGGTCCCCAGCGGGACGCGTGCGCGAAGACCGCGAGCGCGATCAGCACGTGGAAGCCGAGGCCGACGAGCCGTTCAGCGGCGACGTGCACGCCGGCGACCGAGTAGACGGCTGCCAGCAGCCACATGTCGCCCGGCCCGTAGCTCATCACGAAGTCCCGGTTCGGCACCGCGCCGCGCAGGACGAGCTCCGGATAGAGGAGCAACAGGCCCTCATCCATGTTCAGGCCCGCGTACTGGAGCGCGGGGAGCGCCAGGAGCACGGAGATCGCCACGACCATGGCCCCGCCCACCGCCTGGCTGACCGTCAGGGGGGACCGTCGTGGCAGCCGCACAGCAGGCATTGTCGGAACCGTAGTTGGCGGCACTGGCAGGACGCGGCCCGACGTTCTAGAATTCCGACTGTAGTGCTCGGAAATCAGCTGATCCCCACGACCCCGACCGCGTTCCACGTCTCGACCCGTGGCGAGTACGGGATGCGGCTCATGGTCGAGCTCGCGCG